>JAQGOX010000674.1 GCA_028293365.1 Verrucomicrobiales bacterium
GCTATTTGGTGGTCTGGCAAAATGGACCGATTTTTGGAGGGATTGTCGAGGCGGCGACGTTGAATATGAGTGCGACCTTTCAGATTTCAACAACCAACGCATTCGGCGCGCCCGCGATCGTGTGGAATGGGACGAATTATGCAGTCGCCTGGCAAGAGTCGACGGGGGTTTACGTGCGCCGAGTTTCGAAGGCCGGCGAGATTGTGGATGGGGTCCCAAAAAAGATCGAGCAGGGCGGGAATTCGAGCGGATCGTTCAATTTGGGACTCGCCTGGAGTGGCTCTCAATATTTGCTCGCGTCATTTAAGGGCGCCAAACGCATGGATGCGGAATTTGGGATGTTCCCGGGCGGAATTATAGCGGGCAATAGTCCCGCAGCCGTTTGGGACGGTTCCTACTTTTGGCTGGCTTACGCGACGAACGATATGGTCAAGGTCGTGAGAATCGGGGAGGCCGGAGAAGTACTTTATTCATTTGGCAAGGTCGTCGTCCAACTGGGGTCCAACGCGGTTATCGACCCGAATTCAGTACATCTGGCGACCGCGAATGGAAGAGTGGCCTTAACCTACGCACCATCAGGACCGATTCAATCACGGACAGCCGTTAGGTTGCGATTTTTGGATTTACCCCTTGAGGAACCAAGTAATGGATTCGTGGTTTCCAGTGAACGATCGGATCGCCATCCGGCGGTGAGCACTCTCGGGGAGGGCCAACTCATCGCATGGAGCGGACCGAATGCCGCGGGCACTGATTATGATTTATTCGGCGCGCGACTGGATCGATCTGGAGCATTGCTGGACCCAAATGGATTTATCATTTCGGCGGCTGCGGGAAATCAACGATACCCCGCTATCGCGACGCTGCGTGGACAAGCATTTGTGGTTTGGCAATGCAGCACTTCTCCGGGCAATGGTGATATTTTCGGCGCGCGCGTGGACGCAAATGGCGCCGTATTGGACTCGTCCGGCATTCCACTGGCCGCCACATCGGATTTGGAAAGATCTCCCACCATTACCGCCAGCGACAGCCAGTATTTCGTGGCGTGGGATCGCTCTGTGTCGAGTGGTTATTGGGGAATTGAGGGCCGCAGAGTGAGCTATGATGGAACCGCGAACTCGGGGCTGGTGACAATAACGCCGGGGGCGGCGGTGTGGAGTGGCCTATTTCCTCAAGTGGCGAGCGATGGCTCGGACTTTCTCGTAGTGTGGAGTTTCACTGCCTCGCTTCGACCTGGAGGGGAATCCGGTATTCCCTCCTATCGAGATGAAGATCCAGATGCCAAGGTGTTCGGCGCACGCGTGAGCGCGGCGGGGAATCTGCTGGATTCCGTAGCATTGATCCTTTCACCCGCAGATGACCCCGCCGATCATTTCGCGCCTGTAGTTGCGTATAGCGGAGCCAATTATATGGTGACCTGGTTGCGCATGAATGATCGGCAGACACGTTTTACTGATGTCCTGGCAGTGCCTGTGTCGTCGAGCGGAGGCGTCGGAATTTCCCACATAATTGTTTCGGGAGAGAAAGTCCGAGACTGGATCGAAATAAGTGGATTTGAAGGAGAATTTTTCACGGCATGGCGCGAGATCAATTCTGATTCACTCGATGACCTTGTCGGCCGCTTTCTGCAAAGTGATGGTTCGGCTCTAGGCTCGGAAGCGATTACGATCAACAGTGATCAATTCATACGAGACCCCTCCGTGTTGTTCGATACAACCGGAGTGACAATCGCCTCTGAAGGGCCGCGTACCGGAACCTATAAAGTGCTCTGGCAAAAAACTGCGGGTCCCGAAACTTCTGGCATTACTTTCGATTATTCGACGGGGGGAAATTGGAAAAGCCGTTTTCAGGGAGCGGGTGAAACCATCGCGGGAGACAGCAGTCGGCTGCCTGGTTTCGCAACTGTCCAAATCTTGAATTCTCAGTCCTGGACCTGGAACGATAGCACCGTGGATCAAGCCGCTTTGGAGAGAGCAAACGGAACTGGTCGCCTTGCGGCCTGTTGGTACGCGCCTGACTATCTGGAGGTGCAAATAAACTTTTCCGATTCCGCGAATCACTCGGTTGCATTCTATTGCCTGGATTGGGACACAAGCGAACGGTCCCAACATGTAGAAGTATTCGACGGCTCGACTGGAGCGTTAGCGCAATCGTACCAGCTCCAAAATTTTCACCGTGGCATCTATCTGATTTACACGCTCAGAGGATCCGCTCGCGTTCGTTTCACGCGAAGCGCTGGTTACAACGCGGTGCTTTCGGGGATTTTTTTCGACCCGGCCAGTGATAACGATCCGACCGCCGCTCAGCCCGAAATCACTCCGAATGGAGGGAGCTTTAACAATGCCGTGGAGGTCGCGCTTTCAACACAAACTCCCGGCGGAGCGATCTATTACACACTGGACGGAACTAGTCCGACTACCAACTCAATGGTGTATAACAGTCCTATCCGTTTAACCTCGATCGCCACCTTATCGGCGCGAACCTTTAAACCAGACCTGATTCCGAGCGCGGTGAGTTCCGCCAATTTTATCATCCAGCCAATGAGCGCAAACGGAACCGCTTCATTTCTCGGTTTCGATCGTAATACCCAGGGTTTCTGGAAGGGTCTTTATGGCAATATCGGATTCTCCATAGCGCAGGCAGAACGCAGTTTGCCAGAGACCGCAAACTTGACATTCGCTGGGGGCGACGAATTCATTTGGGCCTACGGCGTCGCAGATCCGGCTGCTTTGCAAATGGCGACGTCGAATGGAAGAATCGCTTCATGCTGGTACGCAGGAAACAGCTTTGAAGTTAACTTACAACTGACTGATAACACAACACACTCGGTTGCGCTCTATCTGCTGGATTGGGATAATGCGGCACGCACGGAACAAATTGAGATCTTTGATAGCGGCTCGGGAACACGGCTCGATGTGCAAACAGCATCCGTCTTCCAAAATGGCGCCTGGGCGCGCTGGTCGGTCAGTGGCAATCTTCGAATTCGGATCAGCAATATTAAGGGACCTAATGCGGTGCTCTCCGGATTCTTTTTGGATTAGCAAGCCCTGTGTTGTCAAGATTCCATTCGCCACTTCGTACGAAAAACGCCTTATTCATTCCTCGTTCGGAAAAAGCGCTGTCCCACCTCAGTCGGCAAAATCTCCTTGTAGAAACCATTTTCCAACATTGGTATTTGCGAGATTAGGGTTCACGAGCCGCTCTGCATTGTATCAGACACCTCCAATGCAAATTGTGCGCTTCCAGCAGACCAGGCGATTTCCAAATGATCGAGATCGATTGGGCGCACGGCAAGTTGAGGACGCAGAACACTAATCTCCGGATATCAAAGCCCAAAGAAAGGAATGAGTATCGAGAAGATAGTTCATCCATTCAAAAACTCTTCCTCGGTCATCTTAAACTCATGAACGAGCGCGGTCGCCTGCAATGTTTGACCCGGTGGCTGTTGCGCCATATTGGCGGAGGCCAGCTTGCGAAGCTGGCTATAAAGCACCGGAAGCAATTCGGCAGCCGCTTTCGAATCGCCCTATTGGATTGCCCCGAGGATGCGCGTGACGTCGTTTATGAAGCCATCCTTATTTTTCAGGAAACCAACCGTCCAGGAACTGCTTCAATGAACCATCATAGACCGCTTCCGCCAGATGTTCGGTGCCCATTTGATTACCCCAGGAATAATTAATTGCCAACCGGCCCTGCCATTCGCAAAAATCGATGTCGGAATTGTTCAAATTCACCGCGTTCGCAATCCGCGTTCGCTGAGCATCATCGATCGCCGCATTCGCAATGAGTTTGTCCTCCGCCGATGCCCGCAGAACCGGGTTCAAAGGACTCGGCTCCCAATGAATTAAATCGTGGGAACGCACCAGCCGCATTTCGTAGCCGTTTTTCGCTTCCAGATAAAAATCGTAAAACCATCCGTTCAACCAACGGAGCGCGTGAGGTGCAGAGTAGCGATCTTTCGCATAGTTGCACTCGGGTGGCGTGATCGTCCAATGATGCAAATCGGGTGATTTCGCAAATCGCGCGGTAAACGGAGTTCCAGCTTCCTCGACCGGCTTATCAATTTCAAACATGAGCACAAACTCATTACCGTTTTTGCACATCGAGGTGTTGAAAATGCCATAACGGCCGTCATTGATCACCGGCCAGCTTTCCCAGTTTTTCAGATCACGCGAAGCAAACATATTCACGCGACTGCGTCCCTGGGTGCCGGTGACATAAACCGTATCGCCGTCGACGAAGGCGCTTCCGAATTCATGTCCATCAGCAAAGTCTGGAGTGATTTCGCCCGTGGCTGGATCACGAAAACGAAAATAGTTCGTGTGCCGCAAATTGCCCGAATACTGCTGGCCCGCGCCCTGACGCACCCATTCAAAACGCCAAAGATGCCCGTTGAGTGCAATCGGTGTCGTTTCCACCAGATCACAATCGATTGTCCCAAGCTTGAGAATGAGAGGTCGTTGCTCCGCGTACATGGGGCCGCCACCATGCATCGCGAGCCACGCTTGAGCTTTTTGATTTGCCGCGTGCTCCCAGATAAAATTCACGATCGGTGTCGAATCATCCAAGCCATGGGGATGATGATTTATACCGGGTTTGCGAATGAGCTTAATGCTTCCGCCGAGTTTTTCGTAACGCTCCGCGAGCTTTCCCGTATTCTCTTCCCACGGCACCACTTCGTCGGCATCGCCGAAAACGTGCAGAAGCGGAACTTTCGCACGGGCCAGCGGCGCCAGATTATCCACCGGATTTTTTGTGTAAGCCTTCGCCTCATCATCAGACTTGAAGCCGTATTGTGTGAGCACCAATTGCCAGTCTCTGTCGCTACGCTTTCCCTTAACGAAACCACCAGGCCAGCTTTTGAAATCGCAAACCGGCGCATCCCCGTAAATGCAGGCAACTTTGTCTGGGTTCGCCTCAGCCCAATTATAACAATAAAGCCCGCCACGACTCAGGCCGACTAAAGCAACTTTTGGGGCAAATCCAAACTTTCCGGTTAGTTCTGCATATAAGGCATCCCAATGTTCAACTGCCTCAGGACTTCCGAGCATGTCGGGCACGCTCATATAAACGATATGGAAACCTCGTCCCAGAAGAGCCAGATCAGGATTAGGTTTGTGCCCAAAAAATTCTCCGTGCCAAACCCAAGGCCGGCCGGGCGCCTCAATCTTTGGTGAGATCACCAAAACCGATTTGCCATCGACGTCAAAATCGACCCGTTCAAAACCGAACCAACGGGATCTCTTTCCAGGAAATTGGACGGAGATCGTCGCTTCTTTGATCGGCTCCAGGCGAACCTGCCGAACGTCCATGATTGCTCCCGCCTGTTTCCGCTGGGGTTTGACGGCCAACGAAAACTTGCCCGCCGTTGCAAACTCAACCACACCGATACTGCGCGGGAGAAATATTTGAAAATGACCGGTTTCTTCGACCACGAAATCGAACCGCTTTTCGCCAACCTCGACGGCTACATCACTTCCCCCCTGCCCTTTCCCGCAACCCTGCCAAATCTCGACTGCAAACTTTCCCGGATGCACCACCTCAAAATCCCAACTCGCCCAATCCGCAGGATTCGTCCAATAGCCCAGACAGTTTTTGTTCGTTTGTGGCTCATAGCGCATCATGGCACTGTGAGTGGTCGCGTCCCGGGCAAGCAACGCAATCACCCCTGAGCCCTCTTGTCGGGAAAGGTTTCCCGGTTGAGAGTGCCCATTAGAATTGACCGTTAGGTTTTGACCGAGCGCAGTTTCGCAAGGAAGGATCCCGCCAAAAAGCCAGCCCAAAACGCAAACGGAAAGAATTCGTTGAATCATAATTTTAGATTACTATTTCACAGTCGAACCGAAGAACTCCCAATGCCCCCAAAGCCTGGGAGTCAATTCTGCTTCGCTCGGGACGTCCGCCGTAATCCCGCTGGCCTTATTGGCCCAGTAGACTCGCTGCAAGGTCTGAAACCCATTGCCCCGCAGGATGCCTAGATCGGCTTTAATGCGCTGGCCAGGCTTCGGTTGGAGCCCAAGCAAAGCCAATGGAATTGATAGTTCGTAGTTACCATCGTGACCTGCTAATTCCACTTGCCCCGTCACCTCATCGACCCGATCCAGCGTAACCGTCCGCCACGGCGAACTGAACGGGACTGGCTCCTTCGTGCCCGGAACCACCGCACGATAGAGCTGTGCGATACTCTTGCCGTTCACCTGGGCTACCAACAGACGCAAGTCGCCAGCGGCGGGCTTGTTTCGGTTTTCATCTGCATCGGAATAGGAGCCAATCATTAGATCCAACGCTCCGCCCGTTTTAAACAAAGCGTGCGACATCTCACCGCTATTGCGCAGCAGATTGGAATCCCCAGTGCGAAAAGCGGCGTAGAGGCGGCCACCCGCCACTGCCACCGAGCCGCTTACATTGTAGGGCTTGGTCTGGCTGTCGAAGAATGCCGCGACACCACTCTTGTCGATTTCGACCCAGTCTGCAGCGCTCCAGTCATCAAGCGTTCCGTCGACTCTTGGAAACACATCGCGAATTGCAACTTTCATTACTCCGGCTCCCTGGCTCTTTTGTCGCAGAACCTCGGTTTCGACAAAATAGGTGCGCGCTTTCAGCAGGTCGTCGGAATTAATTTGAATGGTACTTTCCGGCAGGCGGCGCACGCTTTCCAGGCCATCCACCCGCACCAGAGACGATCGACCGCCGTCCACCAGATAAACTTTTCCATCCCGAGTTTGAGTAATACTCGGCCAGAAGTTTTCGTCGTGAAGAGTCAGACCGTTCAGCAGCATTCCACGCTCAGCCACGGGCATCGACCAGGAGGTGCCGCGCCGTACATCTTTGAACAAGTCGGCAACGAAAAGACCATCCACCGTGAACAAATACATATTGCCCTGGTTTCCATTAACACACCAGAGCGGGCCCGCATCGCTTTCGCCCGGTGTAATAAAGTCTCCCAGCAATCGCGTTGTCCCTATTAGTTCGCCTGGCCGATCCGGCGGCGGCGATTCGTGCGACGCGTGCAGCCCGGGCCACAGACTCGGGTAGGACCAGCGGGGCTCGCCATTGAATACCGCTCCGACCGCGTATGGTGAAAACGGTTTGGGAGGCGTAGTCAAAACCGTCCAACCACTCTCGTGCCAAAGAGCCTGCCCACCTCCAGAGGATGCAGGTCCCTGCGTTCCATTAGCGAGAACTTCTCCACGCGCCAGGTCGAAGATGGGCACCCCGAGTGAGGTAAATTTCTCCGGCCGAAATCGCCTGGCGCTGGGACCGACTCGCGCTGCGATGAACGACAGGTCCGGCGCTACCGTTATAGAGCCGATCTCGGTCGCATTCGTCATTTGAACCTCGTCAGGCTGCACTTGAGCATCGTTGTTCAGGTCGCTCCAGACGAAGAGCGTTGCGTCCTTTCCCGACTTCACCTGCAAATCCACACCCGCCGGCCAGCGCGGCTTGAATTCTTCTCGTGTTAGTATTTTCCAGTCGCGCGCATTACCCAACGCGGCCACGGGCCGGGCAACATTTTCAGTATCCAGCCACACCATCGCTATACTCGTTCCTCCGGTGGGGTTGCTATTGTGATCGTTTGAAAAATAGCGTTGGGCATTTCGATAGTGCGGCTGTTCGGGCATGCCACTGGTTCCGTAGCCATCCGGCAGCGCCAAATCGCCAGGCGCCGGACGATGAAATACCCGCACCAACTTGTCCGTGCCGTTATTCCAATCGAGGCGGAACTCCATCCCGTGATAATAGAAACGATTTTTGTCCTCTCGATCGAGTTTTCCGCCGCCTCCGTATTCTGACGGGCCGTAGAACGCCCGCACGAGCTGGCCATCGAGCGTCCAGACGCTGACACGTTTCGGCTGGAAATCCTCTTCCGCTACCCAGAGTCGATTCCGGCTATCGATAGTGAGGCCTTTCGGGTGATTCATATGAGAAGAATCATAGAGGCCGGCCTGTGGTTCTCCGGGATGGCCGATCGCACGAAGAAGAACACCATTCGATGAAAACACTTTCACTTGCTGGCTCTTTCCCCAGTCGCTGATGTAAATTGTCCCATCACGATCCAGCGTAATTCCTTGCGGATCTTCCAACCCTCCCGACACAACCATTACTGGCGCTGACATTGCCAGCGGATTGGGGCCGACCTCGAATCGAAGTAATCGGGAACCCGATAGCACGAGCAACCGTCCCTGCGGATCAAAGGCCACGCCTCGCGGATCATTCAATTCAACCGTCCCAAGAATCTTTCGTTTCGCTGCGTCCACCCACAGCAACTGGTTCATTTTCGGCAGGGTCGCGACCAATCGCGCGTCGTGTACTGCCAACCCGCTCAATCCCACATGCGCATTATCGGGAAAAGCAAATCGAAAATCCGCATCTCCTGCTTCCGGCTTCTTTGGTCCTTTTGGAAGAATTCCGGAGTAAGGCGCATTTGGGACCAATAGTGGCCGATCCCAGCCCTGACCAAACCTGCCGTCGCGAGGCGTGGCGGCTTTTTCCTCCCGCGTAACCAACTCGGCCAGGCGCAATTCCGCTTTTACTCCATCGAATCCACCACCTGCAAAAGCCGCGCCCGCATAGGCATATACTCCGGCGACGCCGCCTTTTCCCTCATCCCGAGCAAGGTGAGATGCGCCAGTCCAGACGCCACCGATCCACATTTGGCCAAATCGTTTGCGCCCATCGAGATCGAGCCATGCCAATCCGTGCCCACCTTCTGAAACGTAACTTCCGGCCAGAATCATGCCTCCCGGAGCCGGGGCCGCTGGACTGTGATTCGACTCCTCTTCCGGCACGAAAAGAACGGCACTCGGCGCCGTATGGTTGGCCAGCCAGGCGCCGGTACGGTCTTCGACTTCCCAAGCAGGATGGCCCGAAGTATATAATGAAAATTCATAGCGTAGATCGATCGCCTTTCGATAAAGTCCAAGCACGCGATAGGCACCAGGTGTCACGAACTCCGGAGGGATCAAGTAGAGCCCGTGCTTATAGGCCTCCGGATCGCGAAGCAAATCATCCGTTCCATCCCACCACGCC
>JAQGOX010000676.1 GCA_028293365.1 Verrucomicrobiales bacterium
GAGGATCGACTCAAAGCAGCCGCGCCCAAATTATAAACAGCCCCGCCATATGCGCTTGTGACCAGATCGTAATCCATCGAGCCACCTCCAGATCGAGTCTGATTTTCCGCGAAGGTACTGTCCCAGACAGAAATGCGGGCGCCTGTGAAAATAGCCCCGCCTTTGGCCTCCCCAGTCCCTGAATGACGGTAGGCGTTGCCCCCGGAACCTCTGTTCGCAATAAATTGGCTGTTGGCAATCGAGACGACTCCTGAAGAGGCAGCAATGGCACCGCCATAAGCGGAACTCGGCTTTGGGTCTGAACCAGTGCTCGACAGAGCATCGGAACCATGAGCGAAATTTGAAAAGAAGAGGCAATTCGAAACGATCAAAGATCCAGAACTGATAAATATAGCTCCACCATTCGCTCTTGCCTCCGCCACTCGGCCGGAGGGGGAGAAGCTTGTATTATTGCTGAGCGTGCACCCGACCAAAACGGCAGTTCCATTTGTTAAATACACGGCGCCTCCGGCAGAATCGCCGCTCGGGCCGGTTAAGGGGGTGCCGCCGTTCGCGACGTTGCCAAATATTTTCACCAATTGAAGGAATAACGATCCATTCAGGACAGAAATCGCACCACCTCTGCCATCACCGCCCGGACCATTAGTGGTCGATGTTGTCGTTTTCCCGCCGATTCCGCCTGCGACCGCATTTCCTGTGAGAGTCGATTGAACGAGACGAACAGTTCCTCCATCAGCAAATATCGCAGCTCCTTCTCCCGGAAGTCCTGGCTGGGCGGGACCCGTGGGCGTATTGGCTCCGTTCCCGCCAATGTTAACTCCGTTGGCCAGAGTAAGATTTGTGATCGAAAGGCTTGCGCCTCGAGCCACATTGAAGAGTCGAACAGAATAATTTCCGCTGATCGTTAGAGATCTGTCAGTGGCATCCAGGGAAACATCGTTCGTTACATTAATCGTGGAACTCAGGGTAATAATTCCGTTGCAGCAGATTCTTACCAGGCCCCCGCGACTCATGGCCAATCGCAAACTCGCTTCTGTAGGCTCGCTGACAACATTCGGTCCGGAACAACTGTTGGTGAGCATCAATGTGGCCGAAGCGCGTGCGAGGCCATAGGCGTTCGAAACCACCACTGAATATTCGCCTTCCTGAGTGAGATCAATGTTTGGAAGCCTCAGCGTGTCAGCTATCTCCCCCGGCAAGAAACGCCCTGCAAAGGACCATTGATAGAAAAGCGGGGAGGTGCCTTCCGCAGTGACATTAAAGGTGACATCCTGGCCGATACCGGACACCACATTGTCCGGACCACGGTTGATCACGGGCGGCTGCGCAAAAACCGCAGTGATAAACTTGTTCGTATTCAGATTAATCAGCAGTTGATTAGAAGATCCGCTTCCATCCTGCGTCCAACGGGTAAAAATCCAACCGGCTGCGGGACTTGCTACGGCAGACACGACTGAATTACTCACGTAGGTTCCTCCGGGAGGATCGAGAGAGACGAATCCGTTACCGTTGGTAGAAATTGTTAAGGTAAATGCCGGAATTCTGCTGAAATTAGCAATGAAGGATTTGTTACCGTCCATAAGCACGTTCAGCGGATTCTCGGTTGCCACAGCATCTCCAGACCATCCCTTGAAGAGCCAACCTGGATTGGGAGTCGCCTTGACCGTTACGACTGAGCCTCCAGGATAAAAAGTATTAGTCGGATTGCGAGTAATGCTTCCTGAACCGTTGGTATTAATAGTGAGGGTGAAACTGGCTGCGCAGATATTGGCCGCCGAGGCTATCCAGCAGATGACTAAAACGAATCGAAGCCAGACTGAACGCATAAATAATTAGGATAGACGGTGAGCTGGTCGATTTTAAAGAACCTCGCATATCGGCAAACCTTGTCAAACCAACTGGTGCGTGATGTCCCTTGGCTAGTTGAAGCTGCCTTGGAAATAACACCTTCTCGCCAGGCTAAAGAATCGGTTTTACCCGGCTCTTTACTATGATTCGCGCGATTTTATGGAGAAAGATTGATCAGGCAGAATTGCTTTATTCCTACGGGAGAGCAGAGGGGCCTTTTCGCAATCTGGCACAGCCCGAACAGGCGTATTTTGCAGGGTTCTGACAGACCTGTGGGACAGCCAACCGGCGGCCGGTAACCGCAGGGAGCTTTGTGAGGAAAATTAATGAAACGCATTTTCCCGTCGCCTGAATTTTCCTCAATGAACCGAGGAAATTGGCGGACCTTTCCCGTTCCACGGGATGCTTGTGGCGTTATTTCCTTGTTTTAAGCAACTTGAGGTTTACAAATAAAACTCCAAGCCCAGTTCATTGCCTCCATCCTTCGTGTGATTGCGTCGAAAGTGGGAGAGGGGTCAACGCCTAACGAAATGCATGATGAAAAACAAAACTATGCCCTTGGAGACTCGTATCCCGGTTAATGCAGTCGCCGTATTCCCGCCCCGCAGAGGTTACGCATCTTTATCGATTAAAGACCTTCTGGATGCACGTGATGCTTATCACGTTTATCTTTCGTCACTTGAAAATGTGACCGCAACGGCGATTGGCAAGTATCTCATTCACGAAAAAGATTGGTATGCAGAACATCCCCCTGGAACCCGCAAGCCCGCTAATTACAAAAAACCAACAACTCCAAGGTCGCTTTCTAACTCGGTTATACGCCCATGGTCTTGGCCTGCCGTCCTGGTATTTGTAAAAAAATGGGAGCCACGGTCGAATCTGGGCGCGAACGTTGTGCCCCAAACTCTGTACCTTTCTGATGGGCGGGTGATTCCAGTATGTGTGATCGAGGCTGAACCGGACGCCGAATTTCCGCCTACCCCTCCTGTTCCGTTCCCGACCACTCCCTTGGTCGGAGGTGGTTATTCGTGCTTGCGACAAAACCAGGGGGAGGAGAATTTCGGCACGATAACATGCCTTGTTCGCAAGGGTGGCACTTATTACGCCCTTACGAATAGACACGTTGCGGGCGGCGAGGGGGACATCGTTCGAGCTTTTATACGCGGGCAATTCCAGCCGGTCGGAACGACTTCACCATTTGCCCTCGACCGCTCACCGATGCCTAACCTCTTCCCGGGCTGGCCCTACAGTAAAACCTTGCTCACGATGGACGCCGGATTGGTGCGCATCGACGACATTAATGATTGGACCTCACAGGGCTTTGGCATCGGCGAGATTGGTGACCTGTTCGACGCAACGGAGTATTCGCTGACGCTCGATCTCATTGGCACACCCGTGCGAGCGTTCAGCGCCGAGAGCGGCGTCTCGGAGGGCGAGATTCGTGCGCTCTTTTTTAGGTTCGAATCCGCTGGTGGTTTCGACTACGTCACCGATACGCTTATTGCTCCCCGTCGAGTCGAAACAAATAAAGCTAGTGACAACCAACCCTTTACGAGACCAGGTGATTCGGGTGCGCTCTGGTTTTATGATCAGGACGCCGACACGGAGGCTCATAAAACCAATCAGGATTTACACCAGCCACCGACCCCGCCGCCCGAGCGTGGCGAACGCGCCCCACGGATGCGGCCCGTGGCAATACAATGGGGCGGACAGCGCGTAGTCAATTCGGACGGAACGAAAGGGTCGTACGCTTTAGCAACCTTCTTTTCAAGTGTATGTCGCGCGCTGGACGTGGAAGTGGTTCGCAACTGGAGCCTTGGTCACGAGGAGTATTGGGGGAAAATAGGTCACTTCACGATCGGTTTCAAAGCGTGCGAGCATCTCTCGGGAAAACTCGCCACTTTGATGCAGAAAAACCAGGTTCGAATTGGTTTTGATGATGCCAAACTCAGCGGAACTTTTACGGTAGATCGATCGGGATTTGTGCCTTTGGTGGACGTGCCGGATTACGTCTGGGTAAACTCTCGACACGATGAGCCAATTCAACATTTTGCCGACATAGACATTCAGGATATTAATGGCAACCCATCGCTCCTAGCCCAATGTACTGCAGATTCAAAAAACATCTCAGCATCGGCTTGGAAAGCATACTTCGATGGTTTTGCAAAACATGGGGTTGGCCCCGAAGAAGGGGCGCTTCCGTTTCGCGTTTGGCAAATTTATGACGCGATGGTCGGATACGTCGCGAAGCGCGACCTGATCCATTTTGTCGCTGCTGCTGGGATCATGGGCCACTACGTTGGCGACGCCTCGCAGCCGTTGCATTGCTCGTTTTTGCATCATGGCGTGCCGCCGATGACAGAGTTCAACGGGCGCTCCTATCCCTTTCCGCGGAATAGCGACGAGTTTAAGAACTTTAAGACCACGCCACCCGCTGAAATCCACGGAATTTACGAGGAGTCAATGCTGGAAATTGATCCAGCTTTGGCGCTGAGTTTGGTGGATGAAAAGATTGCGTCTATGACTGCTACGAAATTCCCGGCGAAGGCAGGTGGGCATTATGCAGCAACGCAGACGATCCGTCTCATGCACGACGCTCAAACTCGGCTATCGCCTATGGACATTATCAACGCGGACAACCCATCATTGACTAAGAAAAACCGGGCGAAGGCTTTGTGGAATAATCTTACCATTCGTAATGCAACCGTAACGTCGCTGGCGGACAGTGTTCTTACTCTCGCTGCGATCTGGGAGGCTGCTTGGGATGCGGGCAATGGCGCTTCCGTTCCAAAATCCAAGTTGGCCCAGTTCAGTGAACGCGATTTAATCAATATCTATCGTAACGAAGAGAAATTTATCCCAAGCCTGAGTTTGGATGCCATGGCGAAGAGTGGCGACTTTGAGCCATAGCGCGCATCGGTCCTGCATCTCGCGTGGAGCTTACATGCAGGCGTACGCCCTTGGACAGACGTAGCGCGATTGCTGTGGTTCAATTACTGCTCGAAGCGGGTCCAATCTGGCTGTTCGTGGTGCAATGATCAAAAAGGGCCTAGAGGCCCGGGTGGAATCGGGCCGCCGTCTAACGAACGGTGTTTAGTCGATTCCAGTTGATACCTAAGAAAAAGAG
>JAQGOX010000680.1 GCA_028293365.1 Verrucomicrobiales bacterium
ACGATATTGGCAAAATCGTCCTGGCCGCCAACCAAAGTAAAACATATCCGACGGTCTTGAACATGGTGAAATCCCAGCAAATCCAACTATGGGAAGCGGAGCGTCTGGTTTTTTGTGTGGACCATGCAGATGTGGGCGGTTACCTGCTTGGACTTTGGGGATTGCCTGTTCCAGTCGTCGAAGCGGTCGCAATGCACCACGCGCCGGGCCGGGCTCCCGCACAACCGTTCAGCCCGCTCACCGCAGTCCATCTCGCAAACGCAATTGCATCGGAAGGTCACTTTGCACCGGCGAATTATCCACCGAGTGCTATTGATGCGGATTACGTTGAAAGACTTGGCTTGAGCACAAAGTTTCAGCAATGGCGCGAAGAGCTCCCGTCTGGATTAGACAATTCCCGCGATGCATAAAAAAGTGCTCTTCGTTGACGACGATCCGAACGTATTGGCCGGATATCAGCGCAATCTGCGCAAGCAGTTTGAGATCGATGTCGCAACAGGCGGCCCACAAGGACTTGAGATGCTGAGGAACGGGGGTCCGTATGCGGTAATTGTAGCCGATATGCAAATGCCGGTTATGGACGGGATCGAGTTTCTGGAAAAAGCTCAGCATATTTCTCCGAAAACCGTGAGGATAATGCTCACAGGCAACGCCGACCAGCTAAGCGCCGTTCGTGCAGTGAATCAGGGTCACGTTTTTCGCTTTTTGACAAAACCCTGCTCCGCGGACGACCTGGGGAAATCGGTCGAGGCCGGTATCGACAATTATTTGTTGCGTGAAACCGAACGCGAATTGCTCGACAAGACGCTTAACGGGGCGGTGAATGTATTGCTGGAAATACTTTCCACACTGGATCCTGAATCATTCGGCCATTCCCGAATTCTTCGCGAATATGTACGTGGATACGCAGAATCGATGAACTTAGCCGATTGCTGGGCTTTCGAAACCGCAGCCATGCTCTGTCCGATTGGATATATCACGATTCCCGCGGAGGTGCTCCGCAAAGTCCGGTCCAATCAGGTTTTGAGCGGCCATGAAAAGGACATGCTCGTCCGCGTTCCCAGGGTCGGCTGCGATTTAATCTCCGGGATCCCGCGACTTGAGCAAATAAGCCAGGCAGTCCTTTACCATGAAAAACGATTTGACGGCGGAGGTTTTCCGAATGATGCGATAGCAGGCAAAGCCATCCCTCTCAGCGCCCGATTGATCAAGATTTTCTATGACCTAATCAGGCTGGAGCGATCGGGACTGTCACGGAATCGTGCAATTGACGACATGGCACGTCGCGAGGGAAGCTACGACCCTGAACTTTTGCAATCGTGTCTGTCATTTCTGCTTAATGTTCACACTTCAAAATCGCCGATCGGCACTGGGTCCATCACCAAGATCATGCTCCGCGACCTAAAGCCGGGCGTCCTGTTGGCTTCCGACGTCAAGACGCGGTCGGATGTGCTCATAATTGCTGCAGGCGCCATGGTCACACCCCTCCTTTTGGAACGATTAAGAAATTTTGCGCAGGTGGCGGGAATCGTTGAGCCACTGATGGTTCGAAATGATTTAAAAACTTAAGTCGGTATTTAATAGTGCCGATACCAAGTCGTGGCTAGACATCGTATCCTCTTTGTCGATGACGATTCGCTCGTGCAGGAGTTCTACCAATTTCTGGGCACGTTCCTTGGCGATGACTTTGAGGTGGTCGGGGCAAGTGGCGGGTCCGAAGCGCTCCAAATTCTAGCGGAAACTCCCATGGATATCGTCGTCTCAGACCTTGCCATGCCTGGGATGAGTGGCCAGGAATTCATGGTCAAAGTGCTACGGACTTTTCCCGAGTCAATTCGGTTCATCGTCTCCGGTCACTCCGATCAGTTGACTGTGGCGCAATCGCTCATGTTTGCGCACCGCTATTTTCATAAGCCGTTTGGGCTTAAACCTTTCTGCGAGTCGTTGAAGCGCATTTGCAGGCTTAAACACCTCGTAGGCGACCCGAAAATCAAACGGATCGTTTATGGTTTGGGCGCCTTGCCCACTCCTCCGGAAGTTTATTTCAAGCTCGGGGAGGCAATTAATTGTCCGAAGAGTTCGATCGAATTCATCGCGGAAATCGTCCAGCAGGATCCAGCTTTAACAATAAAGGTACTGCAGGTCGTTAATTCGGCCGAATTCGGCCCGGCGCGAAGAATCACAACACCCGCGGAAGCCATCAATATTCTGGGAGTGGAGATCCTCCGGGCGATGATGCTGAGCATTCAGGCCTTCAAATTCTACGAATCTAAAAGCTCGCACAGTTTTTCGGTCAAACAACTTTGGAGCCATTGCCTGAAAACCGCCGTAGCCGCGAAACGATTGGCTCGCCTCGAGAAACTTTCTCCCGAGGAGGCTGAGGAAGCTTTTGTTTCGGGACTCTTGCATGATATCGGAAAGCTGGTGCTCTCCGCGAATGCTCCAACTGAATACCAGATTGTGGCCAAACGCTCACGAACCGAGGGAATCAGTGCGAGCGAATTGGAGAGGGAGATTTTTGGCGCTACCCACGCACAAGTGGGAGCCTACCTGCTGGGCTTGTGGGGCTTGCCTGATGCGATAGTCGATGCGGTCGAATCCCACCATAGCCTCCCACCGGTCACGCCGGGACGATTTTCAGCGGGGATTGCGGTTCATGTCGCTCAATGTCTGGAACCCTCATCAGATCAAATGGACGCGCTCAATTGTAATTACCTGGAACAAGCCGGATTTTCCGACCGGATTGAAGAATGGAAGCGAACATTGGCAACCGTGTAGATTGATCCCTAAATGCGATGACCGTAGGACCATTTTCCAAGCGATGCGGCATCGAAGCAGAAGATCTGAAACAAATGGATGCTGTAAGGCCGATGCCTCCGAAGAAAGAGATCACCAACCGGGGCCGAATTCTGGTCGTTGCGGATGATGCCCGCAATCTGGCCACTCTCAGAGAAGCCTTCGAACAGGCAAACATCGAATGGGAAATTCAACTTGTTGGCACTGAAAGCGAAGGCTTGACCGCTCTGGATGCGGTTCAATTCGAGGTTGTCATTGCCGAACTCGCACTAGGCCCTCTTGCCACAACTCAATTTCTCAATGAGGTCTGGCAAAAATGTCCAAAGACCGCTCGGTTTTTAGTCGGTACCGGAATGCAGGCGGATATCCTGGTCGAATGCGCGATCGGCGCGCATCAGTTTCTGGAAAAACCGATCGAACCGGCATCTGTCAAACAGTTGCTGGCTCGAACGCATTCGATTAATCAATTAATTCAGAATCCCAACGTCAAAACGCTCGTCTCCCGCATGCGGACGTTGCCCAGTCGCCCTTCGGTCTCGATGGAGGTAATGAAAGAATTGCGTTCCCACAGCGCCAGCGCTCAGGTAGTTGGGGAACTCATCGCTAAAGACCTCGCGATTTCGTCCAAGCTCATTCAGGTAGTAAATTCGGCATATTATGGATGGGCTCGAGAAGTGTCCGAACCCGGGGACGCGGTTATGCTGCTGGGATTGGAGGCCACGGCCTCCCTCGTGTTAAGCATCGAGTCGTTTGCCCGATTCGACAAAATCAAGCCCCTCTACTTTTCGATTGATGAAGTTTGGCGCCATAGCCAACGCATAGCGCAACATTCCAAGACGATCGCGGAGACAATTTCCGGTGATCCAACTTTGATAAAAGACGCGTTCACGGCTGGTTTGTTGCATGATATAGGCAAGCTGGCGCTGGCATTGAATTTCGAAGAAGAATATCGCAACGCGATTGGATTGGCCCAAACAAAGAATTTGACTACTTGCCAGGCTGAACTCGAGGTCTTTGGCGCATGTCATCCGGAAGCTGGCGCCTACTTATTGTCAATTTGGGGATTGCCAGTCACAATCATCGAGGCCGTCGCTTCTCATCACAAACGTGCCAGCCAAATGTCGACACCTTTCAGCGCGGCAACTGCTGTTCATCTGGCTGAAACGCTGGAGTATGAGGAAGAACTCAAACATCGTGGAAATGCGACGATTCAAGTCGATCTCGATTACACGCCGGATTTGAATTTGCAGCCGCAAATGGAAATACTTCGCCAGGTGGTAAAAGGGTCTGCCGCACATCAAAAGGTAAAGGTTGCAATTCCACGACCAATAGAAGCAGCCACTCCCGCGCCAGCACATCCTCCGGTTACCGTCCCGCGCCGGCCAGGAAAGATCCTCCCAATCCTGGCGATCGCCGCCTCATTAGTTGGTTTACTCATCAGTATCGTCTACTTTGTGATGCCCAGTCCAAACACCGTCGAACCTTTGAATGTCGCCGGTGTTGCTGGCAAGCCCACTCCCCCGCTCCAGACCCCTGCAACCGAAACTGTCCATTCCCAACCAACCGCTCCGCCGGAGATTTCCAGCGACCCGTTTCCAGCACTGAAACTGCAAGCGGTGATGTTTAATGAAATCAATCCGCAGGTCCGAATCAACGGACGTTCACTTCATTTGGGTGACGAAATCCAGGGCGTTCACATTACTGCAATTTCGCCAAATTCAGTGACCGTCGAACGGCTCGGCCTCAAGCAAAAAATCGAAATGCGCTAGCTCGACTTCGCAGATCCAGCTCAGAGTGAAGCCCGTTTGGAATTGAAGCCATTCCAATCGATGCCGATTGGAAAGCCGATTCAAATAGACTCGTAGAAAAGCCATCGCGCACGGTCCGAGCGTAGGTGGGGTAAACGAAATTTCAATTTGTGTTTAAAGTGAGCCCGCAGGATTTATTCAGATCGCTTTTGCATACCCTTTAACGATGCAAGATAGGCGATCAGATCGGAAAATTCTGCCAGGCTAAGACCCGCTTGAAGACCATCCGGCATTAGAGAGAGAGCGCTGTTACGACGCGTCTTAATCGAAGTTCGCGGGAGCTTCTGCTCGCGGCCAGCGCTGTCTCGAATCGTCAATGTTTCAGCCGTTTCGGCTTTCACGACGCCGCTGAACTCCTCTTCGTCCGCCATTTGAATTACGATCTGTTGATAACCCTCGCGAACTGTTTTGCTCGGAAATAGAACTGCTTCAGCGAGGGCCTGACGATCAAACTGCAATCCGATTCCCGATAAATCCGGACCAACATCATTTCCCAGCCCCCCAACTTTATGGCATCCCGCGCAATTCAGGCCGCCCGGCTCAAAAAAGAGCTTTTGGCCGCGGACAGCATTGCCTCCGAGTCCCGCCGCTACATCCATGTAGTTCTGCAACGAATATTGTTTTAATGTTTTTGCAAAAAGCGGCCCCTCCTCGGCCTGTTTATTTCCAGCATAAATGTGACGCAGTTCGACAAGTGCCTGGGAAGAGAGTCCGCCGATCCTTGATTCAATCGCCCGCAAAACCTTGCCGTTAATAGTTAGCAAGGCCAAATGTGCCGCATTTCTTTCGGCCGGATTTTTCGAGCACAAGCCATCGAGATACGGTTCGACCGCCCGTTCATCGGGGCTGCGAGCGAGCGAGGCAAAAGCGTCGTTGCGAAGTTCCTGCTGCGTGTAAGCCTTGAGCAAACCAGGTATTGAATTTGGGGATTTCAGATCCGAGAGAGCCTTTACGGCCGCACGACGAACATCCGTATCAGGGTCGGCGAGCCCGGTTTCGAGCAATGGCACCGAAGCTTCGCCCTGGAGATTGCCAATCGTTTTGAATGTTGCGGCGCGGATGGCTGCAACGGAGTAATTGGTGAGTGGCTGGATTGAAGGTAACGCCGAGTTCGCATGCAGGGTCCCCAGCGCGGAGATCGCTCTCGCCAGCGTCGACTCGGTGACGTCTTTCGAATTCAAAAGCAGGATTAATCCCTGAATCGACGCTTCGCCGCCGATTTGTTCCGCAGCTTCCACGGCTGCGCTTGTGGTCGCAAATTGGGAGCGATCCTTCAACGCGCCGAAAACAAGCGTGATTGCGTTGGTATCCCGCATCGCACCGAGCGAGCGTAAAATCACCGCTCGAATTGCGGAATTGGTTTCATTCAGGAAGCACTGGCGAAGCGCTGGCGCGGAATCAAGGTCGTGGATTGCCGCAAGGCTTTCAATGCAGGCATAACGCAGTTCCGCTTGTTTATCCTTAATCCCGCCACGGAGCGTCTGCAGCACAAATTCCGTTCCGGGCCATGATTGCGTTTTGGCGGGCGCAGATTGCAGTGCGGGATGGTAGGCCCACCATTCGCCATTCCAGTCAGCTTTATGGTGGTGCAGGGCTGCGATCAATCTTAACGCGCTTTGCCGGGCAGCGATCGTTCGGGTGGAATCCCGGTACAATTCAGCCAACAACCTGAGCAATTCCGGATCGTAGGTTTCCCGAACCGCCAATGTTGTCCCTTCCCTCACAAGCTCATTCTCATTCACGAGGCCTTGCACGATCCCGGACCAGGCTGTGGAAGAGTTCGTTCCGATTCGATGGAGAGCGGTGAAGATCGCGTAATGCGCAAAAAAATCCTTTTCCCTCAGAGCGGAGAGTAGATGTGGAACCGAAGCCGGAATTCCGATTCGACCCAGGGCGGTGCAGGCTTCGAACCGGACCGAGGCATCGCTATCATTGAGGCGTTGGTTCAAGGCATCCACAGCCTCTTTCACTCTGCGGATGCCAAGCTGCCTGATGGCCTGGCGGCGTAGAAGTGGCACTGAATTGCTGGTAGTAGCCATGATTTCCTTGCGACCAGATTCTCCGGCGTCGATCGAATTGAGAGCCCAGATGGCATGAGTGCGAGCCATTGGTGCTGCGCCGGAGTCGTGTAAAAGAGCCAGTAGCGCTTCTGTTTCATACCGATCCGCCAGACGCCGCTGCGCAGTCAGCCGGACAGCGCGTGACGGATGCGAAAGTGCGTTGATCAGTTCGCGGGAAGTCGCTTCAAATTCTTTCCCGGTAGCGGCCGACAAATACCAGGCGGGTTTTGCGGCGGCTTGATCGGGTCCGGTCCAGTTTAGTTTAATGAGCCGTCCCGCATCCACGGCGGCTTTTTCATCGCGATGTTGCCAGTCGCAGATGTAGATGCTTTTCCCATCTGCTCCGGGAGTGATGCCAACAGGGCGAAAATCGCCCGGCGGATCAGGGAAGAAGTCCTCTTTAGAGATCGCGCGGAACGTTGCGCCATATCGTTGAACGCGGACACGCATGATCTGCCGTTTTCCGAAATCGGCCAAAAATACATTTCCCTGATACTCCGAAGGGAGCGCATCCTCGTTGTATGCAAATGCTCCGCAGGCCGCGCCTGCTCCGTAGTCTTCCATCATCCAAAGCGTATACGGCCTTTGCGGAATAAAATCGTGGGGATAGCCGTAAAATCCGGCCTCAACCATGTGAGTGAACCGGCCCATCCACTCATGTTCGTCTGTGTTGTCATAGGTGAATTTTTCGTCTTCCGCGTCTAATGCGACATCGAGAATATTTCGAACTCCATCAGAAAAAACTTCGAGGCCGGTGCCGTCAGGTCGAATGCGAAACAAACCTCCCGAATAAAGATCCGCGCGTGAACCATCGGTGCCTTTCGCGCCATGCAACCCCTTGTCACCGCTCGCCACATAGAAAAAACCGTCCATGGCCAGTTTAAAATTCGCCGGAACATGATCGTTCCAGTTGAGCGCCGAAGGTTCGGGCAGCGTTTGTTCAATCAGTTCGCGACGATGCCGACCTATGCCGTTATCGTCATCAAACACACTAAAATTCGGATTGTGCAGGACGTAGAGCTTTCCCTCGAGGTATTGCAATCCGAAGACGGCGTGAAGCTGCTCGGCAAAAACCGTCGTACGTCCATCGGGACTGATGCAAAGAATCCGACCGGCTGCGACATCGGCTTTTGGGAGGCTAATATCCATCGGATCTTCTGCCACGAATACGCGCCCGTCGGGAGCGCAGGCGACGACGCTGGGATGATTAATCTTGGGGGCTTCCGCGACAAGTTCAATGCGCCAGTTTGGGGGGGGTTCTGGCAGCGCCGATCCGGAGAAGGCATGCCCGGCGTTCAAAACCAGACAGATACCTACGGCAAAACTGAACGTTTTAATCCTCACTGCAGTTCCTTCACCCGCAGGTTTCGGTGGCGCACCGTCTTCCCGTCGTTGTAATTCTGCAAACCGACAAAACCGCGTTCCGAGCGTTTCGTGGAGTCAGTCCAGGTATTCACCACTTTCCCGTTGATTCGGACGGAATAATTCTGCCCCTGACAGACTATTTCGTAGCTGTTCCATTCTCCAACTGGTTTGGTGTTTGCTTCCACGGAGGCATGGAATGGATAGATGGAGCCGGTTCGCCACGCCGGTTTTTCCGGCGCTGGATCGCCGATCTCGATTTCGTGTCCGCTCCGGACGGCATTCCAGGGATCGCTTTCCGGATTCGGAAAGCGAATAAATACCCCGGAATCGGCAATTTTCTGCTCCTGCAAAAATTCTCCTCTTAAAATGAAATTCGTGTACTGCCGCGCGGTGTTCCACCAGAGACCCATTCCACCTTCTCCTGACGCAACCCCTCCTGAGACTGTAAACTCCCCTGGGCCGCATTGCTTCCAGTCGTGCAATGCGGCACCGCTGAATAACGGAACGAAGCCTTCCTCTCCGGCTGCTGGAGAGACAAGATCATCCAAATATTCCGGGGGCAACTCTGAAATCGGCCTAATTTCCGGATTGCGATAAAAAACTTCGGCCTCCTCGGACTGGAGCTGAATCTTTCCTTTTGTGAAGGGGATCCATTGGTCACCGGATTTGTAGCGTGGATTAAAAGCAACCAGATTTAGGTGGCCATTGAGAATATGAAAGCAATGCCCTCCCCAGAAGACGACCTCCGCAGTATTCCAGTTTCCGAAAACTCCTTCGACATCGAAGGGTGGTGTTATCCCGTTCCCTTCGTGTGCCGTGACGCGAGGCCCCCCTTTGCGCCAAACAATGTTTTTTTCACCGGCTCCTTCCTTTTTGTATGGAATATAAAGTTCATTCTCAGGCGTGATCCACTCCCCCTCGCAATCAATTATTGCTCCGTTGACGCTCCACCATTGCCCCACGCCCTTCTCCATCACGTTATTCTCGATCGAGGTGAGCCAGCCCGTGCGTGGATTGGGCTGGCCGATGCCGCAATAAAGAATTCCCGAATCACGACCAACGTTTAATCGTCCGCCCCAGCGGGCCAGTCCCCACTTGAATTGCACCCGAAAGTGAAAATTCTCGAACTCTTCGTGTGTGGTAAGCCCACCGTAGCCTTCGCCCGAAACGTGAATGACGTTTTCGCCATTTAAGTTCGTGACGGTGAAGACATTTTTCGGATCCTGATTCATAATCAGAGATTCCGAACTTTTCATGGTAGCGAGAAACTTGTCCCAATTTGACAGATCCCGACCATTGAACAGTCGTTTCCATATGTCCGGAGAAGGCTCGGAGGCGGCGTTCACGCGGAATAGCAAAGCGAAAAAGACCGCGTAATGGATCATAGTCAATTTCATATCGGGAATCTGGAGATTCGATTTGGGTTTGCAAACAAGCTATCATTTCCACACGCGCGAAGAAAAGATTTGAATCTCAAGCAATCTGACAGCGAACCATGCAAGTGCATTTAACATCAACCGATCTTGCGGCACTTCGCACGGGATTGGCGTTTGGCGTTTTGGCGCTATTGCTGATTTGGGAAACGGGAAAACCTTTTTTCTCCTATTTCCGCGGGAAATGGCGCGACCGAATAAAACACGGACTCAAGAATCTGCTACTTAGCGCCTTTAACTCTTTGATGATCGCATCCTGTTTCTCGCTCGCCTGGGCAAAGGCTGCGCGTTGGTCTGAAGAACACGGAGGGGGAATTCTGCAGCCGCTCGCGCATTCCCCTGGATGGCACGTTGGTTTGGCTATCGTGGCACTCGATTTCTGGACTTATTGGTGGCATTGGCTTAACCACCGGATTCCATTTTTCTGGCGATTTCATCGAATGCATCACTCGGATGTGTTCATGGATGTGACCACGGCAAATCGATTTCATATTGGCGAGATTTTCTTT
>JAQGOX010000483.1 GCA_028293365.1 Verrucomicrobiales bacterium
CCACCTTCATCGAAGGACATTCTCCAGGCGTTGCGGATTCCGTACGCATAAATCTCCGGGCGGGCTTTGCCATCCAGAAAGGGGTTGTCTTTGGGAATTCCGTAGGGAGTACCGTTATCGACATCGATTCGGAGGATCTTCGCGAGAATGGTAGTGAGATCCTGGCCGTTGCCGATGGGTGAGTGCCCTTTTCCGGTGTCGTTCCCATTGCCGCCATCGCCGACGGAAATATAGAGATACCCGTCGGGTCCAAAAGCGAGCGATCCTCCGTTATGGTTGAAATAGGGTTTGTCGATTTCAAGGATGACCCGCTCGGAAGTATCGTCGGCTTCGTCTTTCGCGTCTGATTTGATTTTGAATTCGGACACTCGGCTGGTGCAGTCCCAGTCCTGCGGTGCCGTGGCACGGTGAGGTGCGCTATAAAAGAGGTAAAACTTTCCGTTGTCTTTAAATTTTGGGTGCAAAGCCAGCCCAAGCAGGCCCCGCTCGTCAAATCCCTGATTCAACTTGGCAAGGCGATTCGTCAAGTTGAGAAACGGTTTCTCGGAAATTTTTCCATCACGGCTCAAAACGCTAATGATGCCTATTTGGTCCGCCAGCAACATTTTTCCGGAACCGTCGCGCAGCGGAATCAATGTAGTGGGGGAGACGAAGCCTTCGGAGAATTTTTGCAAAGCCAGAGGGCGCGCTTCCCCGGCGATGAGGGAGTCCGCCGTGCTCAATGCCGACAGCGCCAGGAGTAGGGCGTAGGTTGAGTTAATGATTCTCTGGATGGAAAGCATAGTGGGTGGAAGCTAGCAATTGGAATGGAAAGAACAATCTTAAAGCAGTTTGAACGAGGGGTGACGCAGATAATCTATGACCATCGAAATGAGATGTTGAGGCTTTTCGAAGGTCAATTTCGTTGACTCCGCGATAGCATAGGAATTGAATGCAGTACGCCATGAAATCCTTCCAGACGGCTTTTTTGCTCAGTTTCCTCGCGGTCTCGACGACGGCTCCCATCGCCGCAGAAATTGCGAGGCCAGCCGTTGCCGAAACGAACCGGCCGAATGCGTTTTATCCCGGTAATAGAGCGCCGTTGATTCCGAGTGCATTTGTTAAATTACCAATCGGCAGCATCAAGCCTTCCGGCTGGGTGCAGGAGCAATTGTTGATGATGGCAAACGGCTTTGTGGGGCATTTGCCGGAAATTAGTAAATGGTGCAAGTTCGAGGGAAGCGCGTGGACGAGTCGTAACGGCGAAGGGGAGTTTGGCTGGGAGGAATTGCCCTATTGGCTGAAAGGTTTTACCGATTTGGGTTATGTCTTGAACGATCAAAGGATCATCGGCGAAAGCCGCCGGTGGATCGATGCGATTATCGACGCGCAACGGCCAGATGGTTATTTCGGATCCAAAACCAACGCGGTTACATTCGATATCTGGCCAAATATGGTCGTTCTGCAAGCATTGCGATCGCACTATGAAGCCACGCGCGATCCGCGAGTGCCGGCCTTCATGACGCGCTACTGCAAATGGCTAACAACGATTCCCAGGGATAAATATTTGCCGGAGAGCTGGCAGCATTGGCGGGGTGGAGACAATCTCGAAAGTATTTACTGGCTCTACAATCTGACTGGGGAGGATTGGTTGCTCCCTCTGGCAAAATTCAACCACGAACGGACAGCCGACTGGACCACCGGGATTCCGACCTGGCATGGAGTCAATCTGACGCAGGGATTTCGTGAGCCGGCGGAATATTATCAGCAGGCACACGACCGCCGGTTTCTCAATGCGACCTTGCGCAATTACGATACGGTCATGAAAAAATATGGCCAGGTTCCGGGGGGGATGTTTGGAGCGGATGAGAATGCGCGTGAAGGATATTACGGACCAAGGCAGGGAGCCGAAACCTGCTCGATGGTGGAGTTTATGTATAGCGATGAAATGCTTCTAGGCATCACAGGCGATGCCGTTTGGGCGGATCGCTGTGAGGAGATCGCATTTAACTCGTTGCCGGCATCGATGACGCCCGACCTGAAAGGGCTGCATTATCTTACGGCGCCAAACCAGATTCAGCTCGACCGGACCAACAAGGCGCCCATGATCGAAAATGATGGCGATATGTTTTCATATAACCCGCATTCCTACCGGTGTTGCCAGCATAACGTGGCATTCGGCTGGCCCTATTATGCTGAACATCTTTGGATGGCGACGCCGAACAATGGGCTCGCTGCGGTCCTTTATGCCGCGAGCGCTGTCACGGCGAAAGTGGCCGATGGAACAGCGGTTAAAATTACCGAAAAGACCGATTATCCATTTGAGGAAAGTGTGGAATTTTCGATTGAGTCGGTGAAAGCGGTTTCTTTTCCGCTTACATTGCGAATTCCGAATTGGTGCAATCAGCCAACCATCATGGTTAACGGCAAACCGTTTGATACCATGCAAACGACAGGGCCGAAGGGTGCGTGGGTTACAATCAATCGGTCTTGGGGAACGAACGACAAGGTGCGGCTGGAATTACCGATGGAGATTTCAGTGCGGGTGTGGGAAACGAATCAAAATTCCGTTTCGGTTGATCGAGGACCGCTCACTTATTCGTTGCTGATCGGCGAACGCTGGCAGGCCTATGGGAATTATGAGGCGTGGCCTGCGTTTGAAGTATTTCCGACGAGCCCCTGGAACTATGCTTTGATTATCGACAAAGCGAATCCGAACGCTTCGTTCCAAGTCTCGCAAAAGGATGGAAAGTTGGCCAGGCAACCATGGACCTCGGATTCAGTGCCCATCAAATTGAAAGGCAAGGGCCGTCGTTTGCCTCAATGGCAGCAGGAAACGAACGGGATGGCGGGTCTTTTGCAAATGAGCCCGGTGCGCGCTACGACCCCGGTGGAAGAGATTACTCTGATTCCCATGGGGGCGGCGCGCCTAAGGATTTCGGCGTTTCCGCATGTGGGTGAAGGTCCTTCGGCGCATGCTTGGAAATAGAAAAAATGAAGCGGCGTTCGGCCTCGTCGAGAATCTTCCAATTGCCCGATGCCAAATCGCCTAAATCAAAAGCGCCGATTCGGACACGGATGAGTCGCAATGTTGGATGGTTTACCGCAGCGGTCATGCGGCGAACTTGCCGGTTGCGACCTTCGATCAATTCCAATTCCAACCATGAATCCGGTACGGACTTGCGAAACCGAATCGGAGGTGTTCGGGGCGGGATATTAGGTGCCGGCATGGTTTTGACCCTGGCGGCCTTGGTGCGTTGCCCTTGTATAACGACCCCTTTAATCAGAGTGTCGATGGCTCGATCGTCGGGAATTCTCTCTACTTGAACCCAATACGTACGCCAATGCTGGTTCTTCGGCGAAAGCAGTCTCGTGTTGAGCCCGGCCTCATCCGAAAGTAACAGGAGTCCTTCTGAATCGGCGTCCAACCTCCCGACAGGATATACCCCCGCGGGTAAATTGAATTCGGCTAAAGTCCGGTTGGCAGATCCGTCCGGAGTAAACTGGGAAAGCACACCGAACGGCTTATTAAAGGCCAGTAGCACTGAGTCATCGTGACTCAGTTAGTTGAGTTCTTCAAGCTTTAAAATATGAGACA
>JAQGOX010000787.1 GCA_028293365.1 Verrucomicrobiales bacterium
GACGCACCCAAAACATGAAATCGCATTGCATTATTTCGGTCGGAGCGCCAATTGGACTACGTTGCGCTGGATATTCTGCGAGCAATTCAAGTTAACGCCTGAAGATGCAATTCAATTCCTGGGGGGACGGGAGACCGATTTGTACCGGCGAGCGCTGATCTGTTATCTGGATAAGGATCGCGGAGCGATGCTTGATGCGATTAATAAATGGGGTGTCTCCCACGGGGTGAATTATGAATCGATTCTGGTGAACAATCTATACGAACGGCTCGCAAAACATAACCAGGTTTTTGATGAAAAGGATTTGAAACCAAAGGATGCAATTTCAACAAACAAGCTGCTCGACCAAAAATTGAAGGCCCGGCCGAAGCGAGAGTAGAACTGTCCGCGATCCAATGAGATCCAATGAAGTAAGTTCTGCCGGCTGTGATGAAATCGATAATCGTTAACCCGCAGCCTGAAGGCCTCAATCCCTTTCATGCGATGGTGAGAATAGCCATCGAGCGTGCCTCCCAGCGATTTCGTGGACGCTGCTCATATCCTCACGACGACCGATATTTCGCAGCGGTTCAATCGGAGAAGTTTATCGGCCTCATATATTTGACTCTCGACCCAAACCCAGATTCAATTCGAGACACAATGAACCCGAACGCCAGAGGCAAATAGCGGCGGAAGATTTAAGATTTGACGTGTTGAGAGAAGACGCAATGGCTGTGTGCCGGCACCTTCCAAACCGGAAATAGGCCCACCTTCGGTATTGAATTTCGCAACCTGGCTAAAATAGAATCCAAGGATTTTGAACAGAAGGTCGCAAAGGTAACGAAGATCCTCCTTCGCTGAAGCTACGGCGGATGGGAGAGGGGAAGTTTTACCCTGCACTCTTGTCTTTGCTCAAGAATGTGCAGGCGGTGAGCAATCCATTTCTGTTTACCGACTCCGTCGGCGACACGGCCTCGATTTTTTTCGGGCGTCGGCGGAAGAGACATCGATAAACTGCCTTCCCCATTTGGTTCGGATCGAACCCGGAACGTTAGGCGCGGTTGCTTACGAGCAAAGCAATTTCAAGAGGACAGAATCTGAGGCCAGCCGTGGGCTGCGATTACGGTTCGGACTAGAAGTTGGCGTCGGGCGAGGGAGACCGTACCGCGGAATCGCTTTAGTTCGGCTTTGGGGACGGCATGAATCAAATCGCACTTGCAAAGGGTGGGCCAGTCCAGCGAGTCGGCGGCATCAAGTATGACCTCATGCGGGAGCGCCGAGCGGGTGGCGCGCTGGGAGGAACACATGAGAACTTCGACCGGATCTTTATTTGCGGCTCGGCTGGGATGAGAAATTACCACGCAAGGATGCGGCTCAGGCCAACCTGGCGGCTGCCAAAGGAAGACATCGAACGGCTTCATTCCTCAAAGGGAGGCAGCTTGCGGTTGTTCCGTTTGACCATGCGCTTTTCAATCGCTTCCCATTCTGGGTCACTAGGCAACTCTCTGATGAGCGGAAAGGCCACGACGACGAGATTGTCGACGGGCTTTTGCCGCGTTACAACCCAGGAATCGTCATCAAGACGCTGAATGGTGACGGCGGACTTCGGTGGAAGTTCCTTGGGCATCGTCAGGCGCCGTTTGTCGTCAATCACAGATGCTATCATGGTGGGAATATCCCACAAACGCCTTCCCGCGTCAATTTTTGAAATTGATCCATCATTTAAAATATTAGAACGGTGCCTCTAACAAAAAGCCCATTTTGCCGAGGCGTCTTTGGCTACGCAGCAGTCGAATTTCAGCGTCTCGCTTCTTCTTTTGACCGCGATTTTGATAATTCCTGATTGTCTTCGAAGTGAGCCGATATGATTGGGGATTGAATTTTTGTTAGACATCGCCTAACACCGCGAGACACGGTGATGCTGACGAGACCTCCAGACACCGATCGATTCATTGACGTAAGAGTGATTTCCTTGGATTTTTCAAGATCCCGGTCGAAGGAGGCAAAGGGGACTTTTTCTTCCGAGGCACCAGCAGGAGAGCATCTGCGAAACCGATATTGATCGCTCGCAGATACAATGGCGGTTTTGAAAACGAGGCAGAACGAGCGGAGAATGAAACCGCGGGAAAATCAATTTCAAAGCATTGAGATCGTCATTTTTTTAATCGTCCCCCAATGCCATGTTGTCCGCGCAGGACGATTTCTTTTTTCAACGCAGAGGAGACGCGAGGTTTGGCCAGGTACACTCTTGCCGTGGATATGCCCAGCGTCTTTGCGACTTCCGGAGCGGACAGGTTTTTGATGACATTGAGATGGAAGATCTGAAACTGGCGTTCATTGAGTGGGTCGCGGAGGCGGTCCAAAGCTCGCGCCAGATTTCCTCTTTGCTGGGACCGAACCATTTTTGGAGCGTGTTCATAATGTGTTTGAAAGGAACCGCGACGAGGGTTAGCGAGGTTCAAGCGCGGCCAAAGGCGCGGAAGACTGCGCAACGACTTCGATCATCACGTCCTGATCCCGGGCCGGATTGCACGGCCGGATTCTAATTGGATCGAACGAAGATACTCAACCACAAAACAGAACCGAAGGATCCTAAACAGAAGGTCGCAAAGGTAACGAAGATCCTCCTTCGCTGAACCTATGGCGGACAGGAGAGAGTTTCACATTAGTCCGCAGCGGTGCGCAGAGAAGGATCCGCATTTTACGTAATGTAGGGATTCGTTGGCTCGTTACGCGCCATTCCTGTGATTTCTTTCTGTGCCCATCGCGGCGGTCTAGTCATACCGCATCTGACACATTGGGAGCGAACGGACGCAGGACCCTCGTGATGGTAGTTAGCCTCATTGTCAGGTCACCCGCATGAAGGCAGAGTAAGCGTTGGCAACGCCGGGGCCAATCTCAGGGCATACTGAAAAAGGGAATGAATCGAAAGGGGAAAAACATGATCCGTGGAGCCAATCCGCTTTTTCGAAATAAACGTTTAATGCGAATCCTGAGAGCCTGCCTGCCTGCCATCGTCCTCTGGTGCGCGGTTACCAGCGGGGCAGAGTTGGAGTTGAAGATCGAAATGACCTCGACCGTGCCGCGCATTTGGATCAACGGGGCGAACGGCGCGGTGACCATTGAGTTTTCGACCAATCTGAATCGCGTGCCTCGCTGGTCTTTGCTCACCAACGTGCAGGCGGTGAGCAGTCCATTTCTGTTTACGGAATCCGCCGGCGCCACGGCCTCGCGATTTTTTCGGGCGTCGGCGGAAGCGGCATCGATAAACTCCCTTCCGCACCTGGTCTGGATCGAACCCGGCACGTTCACAGTCGGAGCGCCCGCCGGGGAACTCTATCGGAATTCGCAGGAAGGTCCGCTGACGGAAGTGACCCTCACGCGCGGTTTCGCCATGAGCAAGTTTGAAACGACGCAGCAGGAGTATCTGGGTTTGATGGGGAATAATCCCTCGGGATTTTCGGATGATTTACAGCGCCCCGCAAACTTCGTGACCTGGACCGAAGCCTCCAATTATTGCGCCCGATTGACGGCGCGCGAAGTGCTGGCGGGTCATCTGCCGCCCGGCTACACCTACCGGTTGCCGACCGAGGCGCAATGGGAATATGCGTGCCGGGCGGGAACAACGACGGCCACTTATTTGGGAAACAGCCTCAGTTCGACGCAGGCAAATTTCAACGGCACAGGGCCATACAATGGAGCCGCCGCCGGGCCCAACCTGCAAACGACTACGCGGGTGGGCTCGTTCCCGTCCAACCCATGGGGCCTCTTTGACATGTCGGGAAATGTCTCCGAATGGACGGCAAGTCTCTATTCCAATGAGCTACCGGGGGGCAGTGTGATTGATCCAGTCAATTTGGGATTCTCCGGAGGTTATATTTACCGAGGCGGCAGTTGGCAGGATTACGGCTGGCAATGCCGCTCGGCGACTCGTTACGGCACAGGATCCGAGTCCAGAATTGCACGCCTGGGATTCCGAATTATCCTGACGCCGGGCCAACCGGATAGTGCGACTCCGCCGCTCATTCTTCGTCAACCCCAGTCGCTCACCGCGAAGAGCGGGGAGGCGGTGACGTTCTCTTTGACTGCAAGCGGAGCGCCATTGTTTTACCAATGGCGTTTGAACGAAGCGGATATTCCCGGGGCCACTGACCCGGCCTACCGCATCGCCACTGTGCAGGTGACGGATACCGGCTTTTACAGTGTGGTGGTTAAAAATAGCGCGGGCCATGTGACCAGCCTGGCCGCAGCGCTGACGGTCGATCCGCTTCCAAATCCCGACGCGGCCCGCCTCGTGTGGATAAATCCTGGCGCCTTCATGATGGGCAGCCCGTCCAATGAAGTAGGTCGCGCTGACGATGAGGGACCGCAAACGCAGGTCACCGTCACGCGAGGCTTTTGGATGAGCAAGTTTGAAACGACGCAGCAGGAGTATCTGGCCGTGATGGGAAACAATCCTTCCGCGTTTGCCGGGAACCTGCAGCGCCCGGTGGAGAGGGTCACGTGGAACAATGCCACCAATTATTGCGCGAAACTCACCCTCCTCGAGCGCGCGGCAGGACGATTGCCCGTCGGTTATGAATATCGTTTGCCCACCGAGGCGGAGTGGGAATACGCCTGCCGCGCTGGAACTACAACGGCCACGGCCTATGGCGACAGCTTGAGTTCGACTCAAGCGAATTATAATGGAAATTTTCCGTATGGGGGCGCCAACGCCGGACCGTATCTGCAAACCACTTCCCCGGCCGGTTCCTATCTTCCCAACGCGTGGGGCTTGCACGACATGCACGGGAACGCCCGGGAGTGGTGTCTGGATTGGTATGGCGCTTATCCGGGAGGAAGCGTGAGCGATCCGCGCGGGACGAACACAGATCCGCACCGTGCAATTCGCGGGGGTGACTGGATTTCTCAGGGGCGCAGCGCACGATCGGCGGCGCGCGCCTTCGCACTGCCGGGCGAGGTCGGCAACGGAGGTTATGGGTTCCGAGCCATTGTGGCGCCGGGTCCATTGAATGGCGGGTTCGAACAAGCCACTCTGTCCGGCTGGAAGGCGACGGGTGATTTCAGTGCCATGGAACCGATCAACGGCGATGTCATTACCGTCAAACGCGTCCCTGCCTTGTGGCAGCAATTGTCGAACACGATTGGCGGCGATTATTGGCGCGACCTTACTTATCCGGTCGGCCAAAAAGGCCCGCAATGGCTGAGCACGGCGTATCCTCGAAAGGGAACGAATAGCTGGGACGACCAGGCTTTCAGCGAAGCCGCCGTTGGCTCACTGATTTCCCAAAGCTTCGTGATTCAACAGAAGTTTATCACGTTTTTGATGGGCGGGGGACAGGATGACGCCGCGCTCCGAGTTGAATTGCTGATTCAAGCCACGGCCGGACCAGCCACAATCGAAATTGAAGGCCAGAATTATCAGATTGTGAATCACGCCACTGGTCACGGTCAGGAATGGATGCGTCGTATGCACTGGGACGTGAGCGGGCCGGCCCTGAAGAATCGGACGGCGCGGATTCGCATCGTGGATAACTCGCCGAGCGGGCATCTTAACGTTGACGATTTCCGTTTTCAGGACCTCGCGCCATTGGATGATTTGCTGACGGTGGGCGGGCAGTCTTATCCCGCGACTGCGACATTCCAGGGATATGAAATCGATGCGGATGCGCCAGTGTGGGGGTTTGCGGATATGCACACTCACCCGATGAGTTACCTGGGATTCGGCGGCAAAATAATGCACGGCCAGCCCGACGGAGGCCCCGCCACACCCACGAGCATGGCGGCCGGGCTGAGTGATTGCAAATTGGATCACGGCGGTTGGGGCCTGGACAATCCGCAAGGCAACTACTGGCGCCAACTCATGATGATGGCTCTGGACGATGCGGGGCCCGATCCGCACCGGGAAGGTTGGGCGACAAACCCGGCGGTGCAGTTCAGGAATTGGCCCGTGTTCACGACCATCGCGCATCAGCAGATGTGGTACGAGTGGATCAAACGCGCGCGGGACGGCGGTTTGCGCGTGATGGTCGCGCTTTGCGTGAACAACCATTTGCTGGCGCGCGTCAGCAAAGGCGACAAACCGATCGACGATCTGGCGGTGGGGGATTCACAGATCGCAGAACTGAAAAACTTCGTCGCGCGCCACGACGATTTTTTGGAAATCGCCTACGACCCATTTCAGCTTCGAGACATCGTTCGCCGCGGCAAGCTGGCGATCATTATCGGGTCGGAGTTGGATGACATCGGCGATTTCATCTCGAACCCAAATGTGAAGACGAACGCCGATGTGACCAGCAAACTGCTCGTTTCCGCGGAAATCCGACGACTTCACAGCAACGGCGTGCGCTACATTTTCCCGGTGCATCTCGTGAACAACAAGTTCTCGGGGACTGCCATCGCTGGACTGATGCTCAACATCGCGAACAAATATGCGAGTGGCGAAGGCTTTCAGGTCCAGGCCGCCACCGCGAACGACAACATTCATTTTTGGCTGGAAAATATCGATTTGCGCGCGCAGGCCGGGTTGGAAAACGTTTCGCCGGACGTGGCGGATTTCATTCTGGGTGCGGGGGCGGTTGCAGGCGCTTCGCTGATTCCCATTGTGCTTCCGTGGCTTGCCACCACGGCCAGTTTGATCACAGCGCCAGTGCCGGGGTCGAGCGCCGCCTTTACCGGCCTGGCGCCACTGGCGGTGATCGGAGCCGCCGGACTGTTGCCGCCATTACTGACCATTATCGGAATCGATCAAGGCGACGTGGTGGAGGCGGTCATTCCGTTGCCGGGCAACTATCCGATTTATCCGACGCCTGCCGAGGCGCCGAACGGCGTCCGTAATGCGCTCGGCCTGACCGACCTGGGACGCCACGCGATCAAAGAAATGATGAACCTGGGAATGCTCATTGATATCGATCACATGTCGCAGGAAGGATTCACCGGCCCGAATGGCGCCCTCGCGCTCGCGACCAACCGACCCGGCGGTTATCCCTTGAACAGCGGCCACAATGGCTTTCGCGAATCGGGCGTGGAAGAACGCCCGGAAAACAGCCGGTCGCTCACGCAGATGGAGGAAATTCGCCGCCTGGGCGGGTTGATCGGCGTCGGCTGGGAAAATTCCAAGGGCGGGAGTTACACCAAACCCGCCACGGAGGTTGTTCCGACCCCGTTCTACAGCCACTCCATCGTGTCCAATGATTGTGCCGGAACGGCGAAAACGTTCGCCCAGGGTTATCTGGTCGCCCTCGAGCGCCTCGGCGGCGCCCACGTCGCAATCGGGACGGACATCGACGGCTTCGTCGTCAGCCCCGGTCCGAGGTTCGGTCCGCAGGCGGCGTTTGGTCTGGGCGAAGCTGGGGGTGTGGAAGCGTCCGAACGCGAGGAACAAATCGCCGCTCAACACAACGGCGTCCTATACGAACCGCGCTACGGACCGGCGCTCACAACCGCCGCTTTTCGCGGACGGGCCATGGAGCCTAAAAAGCTCATCGCTCCCGCCGATGCCACTCAAGGTTACGCATATAACGTCGATCAGGCGGATTTCTTCGCCGCGCTCAACATCTTCTACACTCTCAAGGCGGATGTCGAAGCAGGCCGTATGCTTGAGCAAACCGTGACGGTGTCGATCAACACCATCGTCAATGCCTACAGCGAAAACTACTCCGGTCAGTATCCCGAAGCCGACCTGTCCGGCGGTTCCCGCGCGCACATCGCCAATTATGCCCTCGGACTCCTGGCAGGCATTAAGGACTGGACGATTGGCTCGGATGCAACGCCCGACAAAACCGCCACCACAACCATCGGCAAGGCTGTTTATGGTCGCAAAAACAGCGCGAATTACCAGCCGCCCACGGAGATTGTTTCGAATCAGGATTACTTCGATCGATACCTGCACCATTCCGATGTCTGGGACGATTATCAGAAAATCTTCGGCACGAACGCGCCCATGAAACGGTGCCAAACCGGATTTAAACAGTGGGATGTGAACTTCGAAGGTGTCGCGCACTATGGATTGCTTCCTGATTTCCTGCAGGACCTCAGGAATGTGGGCATGCAACCGCGCGACCTGAGCGTGCTCTTCCGCTCCGCTGAAGACTTTGCGCAAATGTGGACACGCTCACTCAATGCATCCTTCCCGGCGCAGTAGGATGCCTTGGGACACCTCATCTTCCTCCACCAAACAGCCACCTCAAAGGATTTTTAACAAAAGGTCGCAAACGCTCTATAATCCCGCCAGACCCAGTCCGCGAATCACGCGGAGGGCAATTTCAGTGCGGCGGATTGGGGTTACCCTGCCGCGCTTTTGCGAAAGCTGGCTGGATGGAAGGGAGTAAACAAAGTCGCATTTGCACAGCGTTGCCCAATCCAGGCCATCTACATTATCCAGGATAAACTCAGTCGCTTTTGGCGGGCGGTTTGCCTTTTGGCTGGAGCACAACAAAACATTGACCATTGGTTTTTGCTCAACTCGCTCCGCCGTCCCCAGAAGCACTGCCGGATGCTCTCCCGCTCCCGGAAAATTCCAGGTATAGATGTCCCAGGGCTTCATTAATCAATCATCGAGAGACGGAGGAGTTTTCTGGCCGGACCGGACCGCGGCAGATTCAACCTTGTCCCAGTTTTCGTGCTGAATCTCTTGATAGATCCGGGTCAACAATCCTTTCGGCCACGGCTGGACGTTCGTCACTTTTCCGGGCGGCTTGATTGATTCCTCTTCAATGACCTCGCGGAGGTGCCGTCGCAAGGTCAAGCGAATCAATTCCTGCTTTTTATGGAGGGTGCGGCGGGAGCCTTCATTTAACAGGTCAACCAGCTCCTTTTCGATTCGGATCGGCATCGGCGTCACAGGCATGGCAGCTCTGTAGCACAAAATTCTACACAGCGCAACCGATCCGATTCGCATTTGCCTTCCCAGAAAGGTGGGACTTTGCCAGAAATCGAACGGCAAAGAATAAAGGTTCAAACATAGTCACGGATGAGAGCGGCGAACCGAGGTTTGACCGAACGGGTTGCGCACCATTACTCCGCCGTAATTCTGGCCGTCGTTGAGATCTTTGGAGTAGATGACCTTGCAATGAAATTCCAGAGCGGCGGCGATGATCTTCGTTCACCGAAAGGGCCAGCATGATCGAAAGAGTTGAATTGTCTCGCGCTGTGAATTTGGCCGGGCTGAATTCAGATTTAAGAAGCGCAACCACGCGCGGAATCCAAATCAATTCAGTCCGTTGAACGACCGGAGATCCAACAGTTCATTCAATCAGTTTCATCAAACAGGCAACCAAAACGAGTTAATTCGAAGTACTAATCCGTCAATGAGCAATGGTGGGCGCTTTGAAGACCGCGAATTCAACTGCGCTGCCAAACTTATGGGGGAAAGAGCGTGAAGCCCAGCAGTTTCGCGGCATCGCGCAAGCGATTATCGGTTGCTACCACTTCGGTTTCTCCTGCCGCACGGGCGCTGGCCAGGTGAAGGACGTCGAGCGTACGAAGGAGAAGCGGAGGCGTCTGTTGGCAGCAGAGGTTGAGCACTTCGCCATATTCCTTTTCGATGTCCGCGCCCAACTCGACCAACCGGATTTCAGCAACTGCGATGTCCTGGAGCAGCTCATCGTACAGCGTTTGTGCGGCGCCGGTCCGGAGAATGCCCTCGCTTTCTTTGCGGCGGAAGGTGGCGCGTGCTTCGTAAAGGGCAATGCGAGAGGTGACCACCGGGCTCACCACGGCTGCGAGGTAGCTTTCAAAGATCGCAGAGTCTGATTTCCTCGCGTAGAGTTTTACAACTGCAGAAGTGTCCCAATAGCTCATTTAACCACGCTCACCCCGCAGGTCGCCCAGTATTTCCTCAGTTGTTGGCGTCACTTTCCCCGTGGCAGTGCTTGAACGCAAGCGAGCCAACTTTGTCAGCCAAGTTCGCCGGTCGGAAGGCGACTTCGCTTGCGGCACGCCCGTCAATTTTGCCACCACTTGACCCTTCATGGTGATGACCACCTCTTCGCCTCGCTGCACCAACTCAATAAGCCTGGGCAAATCAGATCGAATTTGTTCCACCGTCGCGGTCATATCATCATTTAAGCACGGGCTAAAACGAAGTCAATTTCACTCCCTGAGGCACTCGATCGTAAAGATGCCTTTCTAATCGGGCGATTTCTTTTTTCAACGCGGAAGAGACGCGGTGTTTGGCCAGGTACACTCTTGCCGTGG
>JAQGOX010000804.1 GCA_028293365.1 Verrucomicrobiales bacterium
CATGGCGGCTGCCATATCCACAGCGGTATTTTTGGGTTTATGTTCTTTACGAGACACCAGGCCTACCCGGTCATAACAAACACTGGTGCGGTATTTCGGAGTCTCCGCTGAGCAATCAAAAAAAACGTACTCGTCCGACTTTTTTTCATGACCAACCACATCCGGTTCGCCGCCGGTTTTCTCCATTTCATGGAGTGACCAAAGTTTTTCAGCGTTGGCTTCCAGCTTTGCTTGGACTTTAGCCCATTCCAGACCTTTATGGCGGTTCATGTTTTTCTCAAAGCGGGCTTTCAAAGCGCAGAGTAGTTCTTTGCGTTGTCCTGGTGATAACTCCCGTTGATTGCTAGAACCGCTTTTCATACTTTTTTTTCTTTGATTCGACCCTCGGATCGCCCGTGGGCGGAGGCGCCAGATCGGTGGTTGCGGCGGTCCGAGACTTTCAGCGAGGATCGGTTTCACCGCGTCGGCCCAAATCTGATGTGTCTCACCGGTCGGGTGGAGCTTGTCCGGGTTAACCATGCCTCCCAGGAATTTTCCACTCGCGTCGGCGATCTTGCCGTTAATATCGACGAAGCGTATGTTTTTTCCATCCGAAAACCTCGCGATTCAGCGGTTCACCTCGCTGATCCCGACAACCTTTTCCGCCGGAGATCAATCTTCTACCTCTTGCGCAAAGATCTGTTTATGCAATTTAAGCTGCTGCCATTCTGACTCAGCAATCGCCCTGTAGAATTTGGTCAACAGTGGATTATCACGGTAGCGGTTTGCCAGGTCCGAACTTTGGTCAAGAATGTAACGATATTCAGGGTCAAGTTCATCTTCGGTAAAACTGCGCCCACCTCCGCACGCCGAATGTAGAAGCGTTTGGCGAACTTCTCCGGCAACCGCGAACTCTTCACTTCGGTTCAGAAGTAAGTGGACAAGATCGGGAAATAGAAAAACAAACCGTGAACCATAATCTGTCACGATGGCCGCGACATGCTTTAGCTGCTCTCCATTTCCACATTCTGCGACGAGTTTCCGAATTCGGTTAGGAGCAGTTTTGGAGTCGGACCAAATCAAAGATCTGATGAGACTTAAACGGAAGTTTTGTGCGAAGCTATAGTCCTCCGCAATCAGAGACTTGTCCCATAGAGAGCGAATCTCATTTTCCACATAGTCGAGATCATCGATGAACCCCAGTGCGAGAGTCTCTGCTCGCCAGTGGCGCTCTGTGATACCTGCCTCCGCGGCTTCGTGCAACTTACGGAAATGTTCATACACTTCCTTTGGGAACGCTTTCGAGAGTCGCTGAACATTGTGCTTGCTTGAAATACTATCCGGAAATGCGAATTCGCCTGCATTGGCCAGGCACTGAGCAACCTTCGCAGGTATCAATAATTCGCGATGTCTTTCGGCCAGGTTGCTCAATGACTCCAGAATCATTGCTCCTGCATGACGATTCCCGGCCTTTAAGCGACTAAGGACGTCTGTGGCCAAAAGCGGTTCATCGCGAAAATGACGATCAGCGACTGTCGCGAGGCATCGCACGACAGTTTCTTCCGGACGCTCTGACGCCTCCAGTATCGCCTTTCGCTCACGTGATTCGAGACCGCCACCGTGAAGCTGTTTCCATCCGAGATAATTAATAAGGGAGCAAATCTGTTCAGGTCTCCCGGAAGTGGGCAAAAACTCAACAGTCTTGTGATAAACCTCCGGTGTGAATTTTGCGGCCAGATGAATGACCTGCCCGAGACATCTATCCAGAGTGTCTTCTGGTGTTGCTATCAGGTGTTCCAGAATAGAAGCGCACCAAATTGGAGATGTCTCAGCGACTACGTCGAGCAAGGCCCCTCCGGTTACCGTCGAATTCGTGGTTGCAAGTTCCTGAATTTGACCGCGAATGAAGTCGCATAGTTGACCCGCTGTTCCAAATCGTTCGACTAGTTCGCGAGCCACAGATTTTCGAAATTCGGTCCATTGTACTTCTGCTGTCCGAAGCTCTAAATCAAAGTCCGGCCCTGTCCTGACCCGAATCTCGTCATGAGCCCAGGAAGTCAACGCGCGCATCACTCGAAGCTCAAAGGTATCCGGCATCTGAGCCAACACACGGCAACATTCCTGCCGTACAACTTCGTCTGGGTCATGATCACCGCGTCGTTGCAGCAGGTGACGAAGTCGAAGCAACACAACCGGAGTGTTTCGTTGTAATTCCAAACAATCTTCAATTAATTTTAAAACCGCGAGTCGGTCCGGACGCCAGGACGCATGATCCGTTTCAGATGCTGGGGAGCCGAGCCGAGGAAATAACGGGTGAATCGCTTCTTCGATCACCGGAAGGACCGCATGGCATAAGACGAGATCAGTCCCGTTTAGAAACTCCTTCGCGATCGTCAACGCTTCGTCACGAATGCCGCGTGTCTTATCGGCTGCAACAGGTCGGGATGTAAGGTGCATTGTGCGGCCTGTCAGCCATTTCTCTTCGATCTCACGCCCAAAAAATGGCTTCAGCAAACCACTTAAAATCCACGGTTGACTCCGGAGGCGTTCGATTGCGGCGGGTTCCTTGAACTTGCTTTGAAGCCATCCGATCACTGTTTTTGAAGTTTTCAGCGGCTTTTGAACTCCGAAACTGGCCGCCTCTGCGATCACCGCTATGGCATTCGAGTTATTCTCCCAGGTGCTTTTGGGATCGTCTGCATCGAGTGACCAAAGCAAGTCCAACGCCGACGCGGCATAGCGTGGGTGCCAGGTTACAATCGGCTGCAAAAGTGGAGGCAGGGCAGCGCAAACGGAAGCGTTCGCATACGCTCGCTTATCAGGATTTTGATTGTGTGCAGTTTGGATAGCCAACTCGGCCAGTTCAAGCGTTCGCTCCGGGAGAAATACTGAAAACGATGCCCACTCATGCAGTAGTTCGGATCGATTTACCTTCTTTTTATTGCGTTCCTCAGCCCCGTTCTCTTGCAGAAGCGGCGGACCTGCGCTGTCTTTTTTCCGAGCTGCTTCCAGTCCACTTTCGAAGTCTATGAATTTCAGAGGGTTCGGCCATTCGCCCGTTTCAAAACGCTGCACAAATTCGTCCCAGATCGGGTCGAACAACGAATGTTTCGCTCCCTTTATGGTGCGAGCTTCCCAATCCGCTTGCGCGAGATTTCGCATCAAAGCCGGAAAATCACCTGCTGGTAATTTAGCAACAATTTGACGGTACAGGGCCGATGTTTTGGCTGCCTGGTCGAGGCATGCATCGAGTAAGACTGCATCCGCAAATAAGTCCGGATAGAGGCGAATACCTTCGCTATTCTCAACCAGCATTCCCGCGACTTGGAGCGAACCTAAATCCTCCTCAATATCAAGCGGCATGCAGCCAAGCACCTCGGCGGATTTGCTCCACAGCGCTTCGTTATTTGGCGTTGGAGAAACGAAAGAGATTAAGCGAATAAGTCGATCCAATCGTTCGCGCTTGCCTTCGGGTTGATGAAGGAGGAAGTCTTCTTTAAAGCTGCGGAAAACTCGTTCGCGAAAAGCTTCCTGATCATTCATCCCTACAAGCCCGGCCCCTGAATTGATAAGCGCTCCTCCCAATACGACCAAGAGCGGACAACGGTCAGCTAACCTCGCCAGATGCGGCGCGTTACCGCGATGTTGTGGTTCGAGTACGCGTTCAGCTAAGATTTGAATTTCCTCTGCTTTCCAACGAGGCAGGGAAATTGGCTGTTGAACCTTTTCATCATAACCGAATCTATGCAGTTGGCTTTTGACTGAATCCAACGCTTGCGGACGTGTGGCAATAAGCAAGCGGATGGACTTCGCCTGCACGGTCGCTCGGATTACATCCTCCAACGCTGTGCCTAAACGGTGAGCATCGTCAACAATCAGAACCAGATCTTCCTCTTCCCGCGAGAGGAATTCAATTTGCTCTGCCATCAAGCCTCCTGAGTTCAAATTCAGGAAACGGACTCGGGGCGATCCACTCGGGTGATCTAAGTTTTGTGCCAATTCCAACAGCAACCTGCTCTTGCCCCGCCCGCCGCTTGCGCTCAATATAAGCGCTCGACTAGTGCCTGAACGCGCAAAGGTTTCCAATTGCTCGAGCGCGTTGCTCCAGGGAACGAATTTGGTGCGATGTTGAAAAAATTGCCGCTCGGGAGCCAAGTCGTGGTCGAAGAATTTACTCCAGGTTAGAAGCGGATGATCATTGCAATGGAAAAGCCTCTTCGCTGTATCCGGATCAAAAAATTGATGGACAAGATTGATTGCGTTCTCGCGCGGTCTTAGCCTGGTGATTTCGATCGTCAGGCGCGCTTCATCCCAAAGTAGCCACTTTGAACGCTTGTGAATTTCCGCTTGAGCCTCACTATTCAGTACGCATGTCGCGACGAGTACGTATTGATCCATGTGCGGAAAGCCTTCCTCTGCATCCTGAATGACTTTACGTACCTCTTCTTTACCGAACCTCTGCACGCGCTTGCATTGAAAAAGCCATTCTTCTCCCTTTTCTGCTTTTGCCCATATATCCATTCCTTTCTGAGGCTTCTTGCCGGAGAGCACCCGCGTTGCTTGAAGGATGCAGCGGCCTACTGTTCGTCCATTGCGTTCGCATTGGATGACTGGACGGGAGTTTAAAAGGGCTGTGCAGAAGCTTTCGAATCTTGCGGGATCGAGACTAATGTATATCGGCAGTGTATCCGGACCAAATCCAGTCGGATAACCAGTCGCCCTTTCTTTCCGTTCTTTCACTCTTGCAATCTAGGACTTGTAATCCTAAATTGCAATCGATTGCGAATCGAACGTTCTAACCTCTTGAGCCGCATCGCCGAAGGCTTATCCCGGGAACCAATAACTTTGCTCCTAGGACCTCGCCAATGCGGGAAAACCACCCTCGCTCGTTACTACGAGGGAAGGCCGGACACCCATTGGTTCGACCTTCAAAACTATTTGCATCGAAGTCGGCTTGAAGACAACGCAATGGGCACTCTTGGATCGTTGCGTGGACTAGTAGTTCTTGATGAGGTGCAAATTCTGCCTCAACTTTTTTCCGTATTACGCGTTTTGGCGGACCGTCGGGAAATGCCCGCCCGTTTCCTTCTTCTCGGAAGTGCTTCACCATCGATCGTAAGGCATGCTTCGGAAACGCTGGCCGGCCGGGTTTTTCGAATTGAGATCACCGGTTTTTTGGGCAGCGAAGTGGGCACGCATCACCGCGATACTTTATGGCTGCGCGGCGGATTTCCAGATTCTTTTACAGCCGGTAATGACCCGGCATCGCTAAAGTGGCGGCGTGATTTCATCAGCGATTTCCTCCAGCGCGATCTGCCAGCTCTTGCGGAAAGCCGACTATCGGCTCAGCAACTGCGCCGACTGTTGCTTTTGCTTGCCGGGCAACATGGCTCATGTGTAAACGCTTCATCGCTCGGACGCGATGTGGGGGTGGATTTCAAGACCGTGCAACGTTATTTGGACATTTTGGAGGGTGCGTATATTTTGCGGGTGTTACCTCCATCCTTCACCAATATTGTAAAGCGCGTGCGGAAAGCGCCGAAGCTATATTTCCGTGACACTGGTCTCCTTCATGCCTTGTTGGGGCTTGAAACAACGGAGCAGCTAGAGACTTCAGGCAGAATGGGGTTTTCCTGGGAGGGATTTTGTTTGGAACATGTGATCCACGAGCTTGATCTCCCTCACGAAGATTGTTTCCACTATTCAATCCAGAACGGCGCCGAAATGGATCTTGTTGTATCCATGGGCGGTTCGAAGTTTGGATTTGAATTCATGCGCGGCGATGTTCCGCAAATCACCAAATCGATGCATACCGCGGCTCAAGATCTCGGGTTGAAGAGGGTATTCTTGGTTTATCCCGGACCGGACACGTTTGCTTTGGATAATTCGGAACGGTTCGTCGCGGTAGCCTGGAAAGACCTGCCCGGTTGGCGTTCTCGCTTGTCTTGAACTCTTTATGATTAGGCCATGAATCAAGCAACTGTCGCTATTAGACCGACATTTCTGGTACCCCAACTTCCAAAAGATCATGTTGTGAATCACTCTTAGTTAATCATTACTGAAAACAATATTCTTTCATCAAGTTGCATTTCACTTGCAAATCCGATGTGTATCGCCATACCAAAACCCGTTAGCGACCGTTCTTTGACATTTGAATCGGAATCAAAGCCAACCCAGTGGTGCAGATCATGCCTTGGGTCCTAGAGGGTTATTGCCAGAACCTTCGCCTGCCTCTCCTCGACATAAAAGTCGCGGCGTCGCAGGCGAAGGCTTCCCATCAGTCACAACGCAATCGACCTCAAAATGCGTCCCATTGGATCCGGGATAGACTGGAAGGAAGACTGAGAATTAGCACGCTAAAGCACCCTATAGCACAATAAATGGATATGGGGGGAGGGGGGGCACTCAGACCCGAATTCTTCTGACCAAATCACACTACCGCACACGAGCACACACTGCCGCACGATCTTTTTCGTGCACTCGATCCATTCCCAATATTTCGCAAGCGTCGTGGCCGACCCGCTTTGCCCCTCTCACCAAATTAGCCCAGACAGTGCGAAAGCGACAAAGGGCAAAACCATATTGACACATTTAAAGGCATCCATCATTCTATCCGTATCCGTTGATACAACGGTCTCATTACGAGTGGTGAAGGGTCTGGCCCGATGAAACCACGGCAACCGGTTGGAAAGCGACTCCAGCGTCCAGGTGCCAAATCCAGCTCGGAAAGTTCCGGGGAAGATGAGAAGAGCCGCGCGAACTGTTGCCTCTTCCCATCTTGCAATGAGAAGGGGTTTTTTATTCCCCAAAAACAGAAAG
>JAQGOX010000487.1 GCA_028293365.1 Verrucomicrobiales bacterium
CTCGCACCGTCCCCGCTCCTGGCTGTTAAACGGAATTAAAAAGATCAAAACCCTGGAGTTTCTCACCGGCAAAGAAACCGGGCGAACTCTCGGTGAAGCGTCGCTGCTCTGGCTCCTTGCGGAACCGACGATCAGCTCCTGCCTGCCCAACATTTACAACGAGGAGCAATTGGTCGAATTCGCAGGCGCCGTCGAAAAGAACCCATTCACGAAGGAGGAACTCGATCGCGTCGCGGAACTGCACGAAAACAATTTCGGGCTCGACGAAGAAAAGGGTCGCTACAAAGGGACGATGGAACGCGAAGTCGCCGAGAAATAGCATATCACTTCGGTGGCGTTCTTCCCATGAAAGAGGATTACATCGCGCGCAAGGAGCGTTGGGCGCGTAAAATGGCTGGGAAAGAGCGCCCGCAGGTTCGCTCAACCGATCGTCTTCCTCCTGGTCAGCACGAGGTCCACAACTTCCCAGTTCTGGATCTCGGCGTTCAACCTGACGTTCCTCTCGATCAATGGACACTCAAGATTCACGGTAGAGTCGAAAACCCGGTGACGCTCACCTGGAAGGATTTTCTGGCGCTGGCACCGTTCACCGACACCAGCGACTTCCATTGCGTCACCACTTGGAGCCAATACGAAATGCAGTGGCAAGGGGTCGCATTTTTTACGATTGCCGAGCTCGTCCGTCCGAAACCGGAAGCAAAGCATGTCTTCTTTAAAAGCTATGACGGATATTCCACCAACAATCCGCTGGATGTCTGTCTCGATGACGACGTCTTGATCGCGCACAGTTGGAATGGAAAGCCGCTCACTCGCGCACACGGCGGTCCTGCACGAGTGATTGTCCCAAAACGCTACGCCTGGAAAGGCGCCAAATTCATCCGGGAGATTACTTTCCTCGATCGAGATATACTCGGCTTCTGGGAGATCCGCGGCTACTCCAACAGCGCCGATCCCTGGCTGGAAGAAAGATTCTCCGAAAACGATTTGCGCAAACTGCCGTGAACAGTTAACGAATCGGAAAGACCGACGAAGTTGCGTTGGACGCAATCTGCGGACTAGGAGGCTGAGACCGCGGCAACGGCGGCATGGGTGTAGTGTCCGGAAGCGGAGGCAAAGCGTTTACGAGATTTCTCCAGGTTTTTCGCTCTTTCTCGGGCATCGCCTGCCAGCGCGCTGCATCTCTAAGAAATTCCCGGCGCTCCTCCGGTCGCATGCTGGTGAATTTTTCAAACGATTCGATGCAAACCTTTCGCTGTTCGGGTGCGAGTTTTTCGAATGCTTTCAGGGTGCCTTCCATTTCATTCCGCTCACTCTCGGACATGACATTCAAAGTCCTCGCTCGCTCGGTTTGGGGAAGCTGAAAAAACCGATTGAATTGTTGATACATCCGATCGCGTCGCTCCGGTGAGAGCGCATCCCATCGCGCCAGTTTCTCTTCTAGCGCCTTGCGCTGACTTGGATCAGCTTTGCGCAACAATTCCTGCCGTTGTTGGGGATCTGCATTGAACCGCATGAAATAATGAATCGTCCATTCATTTTCCAAAACATCCTTTTGCAGCTCTCGCGGGAGCGCATCCCATTGACGCAATCGATCCTGAACTATCTCCCGATACTTTAGCGGAATTCGAGATAGGGTCACGACGCGTTGAGCGGGAACAACATCCATGAGCGGTCGCAAATACCAGGTCAATTCCAGCGCCTGCAATTTTGCCTCCCGCTCCGAAACCGTCAGAGCGCTGTATTCTCTCAGCTTTGCAATAAGATAGGAACGTTGCTCTGGAGTTCTCGAAGCAAGCGAAGTCACCTGCTGGCTCGGTGTTTGTAACAACCAGCGCCGAAAATCCTCGATCGGCGACGGGGGCATGGGAGGCAAGGATTTATCGGAAACCTGGTTCGACGCGATTTCAGCCGCAAAACATAAACTGATACCTCCAAGCAAGGTCCCCAGAAAAAAGTTCAGGTATCTCTTACGCATGGGGATTTATTGCAACGCTTTGAGCAAATCCAAATCGAGATCGACGGAAACTGTCCGAAGCGATCTGATGGCATCAAAATCCTGCAGCAGTTGAACATTTGGCATTGCGGAATCCCCTCTCGCCATTGAGGGTCCGGGCTTCGCCGGATTGATTAAGCGCGCGACATCGGAAACTGCCACAAGCGTCTGAGCAACCTCGGCCCGCTCCGCTACCCGATTCTGGTGATAGAAAAGAGTCCCGACACCAAAGAAAACCAACCCGAAAGCAATCCCCCGGGAAAATCGCCATGAACCAAACCAGCGACCCGGAGCGTGCCGAACTGGTTCCCGGTCCAGCCGCCGCACCTCCGCCAGGACTTGGGAGGTAAAGTTCGAGGAGGGCTGTAAATCCGGCAGGTGCCGCAATCCTTCATTGATCAACTCAGATTCACGCCAATCGCTCCTCGCCTTGGGATGTGCGGATAAATAAAGTTCAAGAGCGCTGATTTCCGCGGCGGAAAGAGGCCGTCGCAGTGCCTCATCGGCAAGTTGCTGGACTTCGTTCTCTGTCATCTTCATAAGGTTAAAAACCGCCGGGTGTTCAAAGTTTCTCCTTTTCGGTCTGCCAATCCCCTTTTTTTAGATAGGGTTTCAGCCGCGCTTTTAATGTTTCCCGGGCGCGGTGAATCAATGATTTGGTCGCGGAAAGGGAGCATCCTATCACTTCGGAAATATCTTCGTAGGCCAGTTCCCGGTCGCGGAACAATAACAGGGCCGTGCGTTGGTTCTCGGGCAATTCGTGCACAGCCTCTTCAATCTTGGAAATCAGCTCGGATTCGGCCAGGTTCTCGCTAGGAGCGGCGGTTTTCTGATCCTGATACTGCCGTGGTTCCTCGTCATTAAAGCTCGGAGCGTCGAGCGAATCGGCTGGGTGCCGTTTGCGTCGGCGAATCTCGTTCAGGCAAAGATTCCGCGCGATGGTAAACAGCCAGGTCGAAAATTTTGCGGATACTCGATATCGATCCGCCGACTTAAAGACTTGAACGAAAACGTTTTGTGCCAGGTCTTCAGCTTCAGTCGGATCGCCAATCATGCGATAGACCAAATTTAAAACCGGCCTTTTGTATTTCTCGACCAGTTCCTCAAACGCCTCAGCATCTCCCTGCTTCACACGAAGCATCAGAGCGGCATCAGGATCAAGTTGGTCGGCCATCAATCAGGTACAACCTATCAAAACCCGCAAATCGGGACAAGTTGCGCGGGGCCTGTCGATATGGGCACGCCAGTCGCTCAATCCGTAAATCCCTATGGCCCTCCTTGAAGTGGATCCCAAAGGAGTGAAACTTCGAGGGCTTTGATATTGGGCGGATTGGCTTGCGGATTTATCCTTTTATCTTCGCGCATCTCGCAGTGCGCGTCATTGAAAACAACGGCAGAGCCGCCAAGGTGTCTCCTCGTATCGATGCCTTCATAGCTAGTACCCTGCCCCTTCACCATGCATGAACTTGGCCACCACAAACTACTGCCCCATACTGGATTGTTACCCCCATAAGGTCTCTTGTCCCCAATGAGCAAACTCTGCGACGGATTTTTGATCCGGCTGCGGCGGAAACGCCCATAGCTCTTGAA
>JAQGOX010000828.1 GCA_028293365.1 Verrucomicrobiales bacterium
GGGCATCCGTGAGCAGCAATTGTTCGTAGGGTTGATCCTGAGCGGTCGCCAGCAGATTTCGCGTAACCGAGCGAATAAGATCTTTCCCTCCAATGCTGTTGCGATTCATCGAAGCTCTCAGCGTGTAGGTGACTCGTTGCATTTTCCCCCAAGGTTCGTAATCCGAAAGACCGCCGGTCGAAGTCGTAAACTGAGTGGAACCATCCTGGACCAAATTGCTGCTAACACCCGTTTGCAGAGATCCAGACATCATGCCTCCCGGGAGAACGATTCCCTGCAAATCCCGCCGGATGGTATCAAAAGCCTGCTGGATGGGAACCGATTGCTCGATAGCTTCAGCGCTTTTGTTCCGCAAATGCAGTGCACTAAAGAATACCGCGTTGATGGCGGAAAGAATGATCGCAAAAATCACGAGCGCCAGCATCAGTTCAATCAAAGTGAATGCTGCCGTTTCGTGAATTCTTGTCTGAGGCAAAATCATGGCTGGGTGGTATCGAGCAATGTGCTCAGACGGACATCGTAATCCTCCCCCTGCACAGTAAATGTGACTTGCATCGTGATGGTATGGATCGCATCCAATTGCCAGCGCTCATTGCGCATCTGCCATCTGTACGTATAGGGCCCTTCCTGGAGCGAACCGCTTTGGTTCGGGAGCTTCGCCTGGGAGGTAATAATCATTTCATTCAATAACCGATCAGCCACACGCGCCGCTGCACTCTTCCGTTGCGCCACCTGGCCTGCACGACTCGCGATTTGCAAGCCGTGCACTGCGGCTGGAATTACAATCGCCATAAAGACAAGGGCTGCCAGCACCTCCGCGAGCGTAAAACCATTGCACGCATATCGCTGTCTAGCGCCTGACCCGTGGCGATGCGTTGGTTTCAATTTCATAATTCAGCCGGTTGGTGGTTTGAGTAATCCAAAGCACCTCCGAGCCCTTCGTTTCGCGCAGGACGATCGAAAACGGACTGGTTTCTCCAATGTACCCATCCGGCGTAAATCGAATCATCGGCGCCTTGCGATGCGACGCCGCATTTGGACCCGCTGCCCCACTCCGGCTGGTCGTCGGAAGCAGGAGAGGCATATCCGCAAATTCCATACTGACATCCTGCGCCAAATCAAATTGCAGCTCTTTGGAATCAATATCGTTGTAACCTGCTTCCTCCGTCACACCATACGTTCCTTGTTTCGGGTTGATCCACAACGTCATCGGCACCCCTTCCGAAACGGCGCGGCTTTGGCCGTAACGAGTGAGCGCAACGATACGGCGCGCTTCCGAATCAAGGTTGCGTCCCTTGAAAAATTTCGAAAGCGATGGCGCTGCGATTGACATAACGACCAGCATCAAAACCATCACCAGAATCAGTTCAACTAGGGTGAAGGCCTGAGTGCGCAGGCGCCTAATGTTTCTGTGTTGGTTGTTGCCAGTTAGTAACATCGTCATCGCCGCCTACGCGGCCGTCAGGTCCCATCGACAAAATGTCATAGGAATTTGGGTTGTGTTTGCCAGGGCACTCATAGACGTACGGATTGCCCCAGGGATCATTTGGAATTTCGCTCTTGAGGTACGGTCCCCGCCAGTTTTGCGAGTCGCGCGGCGATTGGACAAGTTCCTGAAGACCGTTCTTCCCTTTGGGGTAATGACCCACATCAATCTCGTAGGCATCGAGTGCGGTATTAAAAATTGATATTTGCGAACGAGCGGCCGTGTCGCGGGCCTGCTCCGTACGACCGGACATCTTGGGCACGACGATCGCAGCCAGGATTCCCAGGATGACAAGGACGAGCAGCAGTTCGATGAGCGTAAAAGCATGGTGCCTGACGGACCGGATTCGGGTTGGGTTTTGAGTTGTCAGTTTCATAGCGAGGTTCATTACTTGATTTGATCTTGAAGTGAGAAAATCGGATATACCATTCCGATAAAAATCGTGCCGATAAACGCGGCGATCAAAAAGAGCATGAGCGGTTCCGCCAGGGCGACCGCTGATTTCAGTTGCCGATCCAAATCGCCTTCCGTGACATTGGCAATGCGCACGAGTTCCTGATCCAGTTTTCCGCTTTCTTCCGCAACTGCGATCATCTCCAGGACCGATCCCGAGAAGAGAGCGCGACAAGCACCGAGGCTGGGTCCGAGCTGCTTGCCTTCCTTCACTCGTTCAATCGAGTTGGAGACTGCATCGACCAGGATTTGATTGCCTATGGATCGACGCGCGACATTGAGGCCATTGATGAGCGGCACTCCAGCCCCAAGCAGGGTTCCAAGCATTCGGCAGAAACGCGACATGGCGAATTGCGCAACCAACGGGCCGACGATAGGCAACTTCAGGATAAGACCCTCCCAAACCCTTTTTCCTTTTTCCGATACGATCCAGGTGCGAACCATGTACCCAGCGACGATTAGTCCAAGCAGAACGAAGATTCCGTAATGTCGCATCAAATCGCTGGTACCAACGATCATTTGGGTTAACAATGGCAACTTGGCTCCAAAGCCGGTGAAGATTTTCTGGAAGCGCGGAATGAAAAACACGAGCAGGAAGACAAGCACTGCCAGCGCGAGACAGAGCAGGATGATTGGATAAAGCATTGCCGCCATGACTTTGCCGCGCATTTCTTTTTCGCGCGCCTGGAAGTCGGCGATTTGTCCCAGCACTACATCTAGAAATCCGCCAGTCTCTCCCGCTTCCACCATCGCGACGTAAACGCGCGGAAAGGTTTGTGGAGATTGCGCCATTGCGTCGGCGAGCGCCATTCCATCGATCACGAGATCGTGAACTTTCTTCCATTGGGCAGTTGCAACGGGAGACGACGATTCCTTGCACATGATCACGAGCGCACGGCTCAAAGGCACACCGGCTGAAAGCAAACTTGAAAGGAGCCTCGTGAAATTCTCGAGGGCGCGAGGAGTAACCTTCTTGGAATGCCCAAACGAAATGTTAATTGGCTTCGAAGCCGGACTGCTCTCCGCCTCTTTTGGCGCAGCGCTCGCTTTGGGAGGTGCGTTTTGAATTCTCGGCGGAGAGGCTGGTTTGCCATTACTCTTTTCGTTAAGGCTGATCGGCTTCAGTCCGCGATCCTCCATTTGCCTGAACGCCTCCTGACGGCCTCCCGCATCGATCTGGCCCTCGGCAATCGAGCCATCCAATTGAAGGGCTCTATATTGAAACGACGGCATTCGATTTCTCCTCTGGTTCGACTTCGCCGGCCGCCACTATTTCCGCGGCGGCATCCTGTGCCGGGCTTTTTGAGACAGACTGATCTTTGGTGACGCGCAGAACCTCTTCTGGAGTGGTGGTTCCATTGCGCACCAGACGCCATCCATCCTCCGACAGGGTACGCATTCCATTTCGGGTGGCTACGTCACGAATTTCGCCGCTCGAGGCACCTTTCAAAATCAGTTGCCGTATTTGATTGGTTGTATCCATCCACTCAAAAATACCGCGTCGTCCGTGATAGCCGGTCTGACGGCATTCACGGCATCCGACCGCACGAAACACTTTGGAATCCTTGGGAAAATTCAATTGCGCCTTGAGTGCATGGGTAGTTGGGGAATTGTCTTCTTGTTTGCACTCGGGGCACAAAACACGCACCAGACGCTGAGCCAGCACCGCTTCAAGTGATGAGGCAACCAGATACGGTTCAACTCCCATATCGACCAACCGGGTCAGCGCTCCGGGTGCGTCATTCGTATGTAATGTTGAAAATACAAGATGCCCGGTCAGCGACGCCTGCACGGCAATTTGGGCAGTCTCGCGGTCACGAATTTCACCGATCAGAAGAACGTCCGGGTCGTGACGCAAAATGGCGCGCAATCCGCGCGCGAAAGTAAGTCCTGATTTTTCAGACACCTGAATTTGATTAATTCCCCGCAACTGATACTCAATGGGATCTTCAATGGTGATGATTTTCCGAACTGAATCGTTAATTTCATTGAGTGCTGTGTAGAGAGTGGAGGTTTTGCCGCTACCGGTAGGGCCAGTGACCAAAATAATTCCGTGCGGCAGACCGAGAATCTGACGGAACGATTTAAGTTCCCGCGGATCCATTCCAAGTTCACCCATCCCGCGCAAAGTTGCGCTTTGGCGGAGCAAACGCATCACTACTGCTTCACCGTGCAACATTGGAATGACCGACACGCGGATATCAACTTCCGCATTATCCACACGCAGTTTGATGCGTCCATCTTGCGGCAACCGTTTTTCCGCAATGTTCAGGTGACTTAAGATTTTTACGCGGGAGACAATTGCGGGCTGGAAACGTTTGATCTGCGGAGGGACTGGCACATCCTGGAGAACCCCATCAATGCGATAACGAATTCGAAGTTCGTCCTGAAAAGGTTCAAGATGAACATCGGACGCACGCAGATCGATTGCGTCTTTTAGGACTTGATTGACGAAACGAATGATCGATGCGTCTTCAGCCGCATTATCGAGATTTGTATCTTCTTCATTCTCGTCAGTGACAACCTGGAACGATGCTTCTCCACCGAGCGTGTCAATTGTATCCGCCCCGACTCCGAGACGCTTTTTCATCTCCCTCTGGATCGCCTCGGCGGGCGCGAGGACCGGTTTGAGACGCAAACCGGTCATGGTTTTCAGCGTGTCCAGTCCGTGCGTCGCGAAGAGCCTGCTCGTGGCGACTTCGATAGATCCGTTAACCCGGCGCAAGGGAAGCAGTTCTTCCTTCAGAAGCATTCGTGCCGGAAACAGCGACAGGAGTTGACGATCGGGCTCGACGTCATCAAGCGCCGTAAATTCGACGCCATATTCCTTCGCGAGCCAGCGGAGGATGTCATCCTCCTTCTGAAAAACCGCCGTTTCGGATTTACGTGCCTCACGCGCCAGGTCTTCAGAGTCTGAGCTCGACAATTGCTTTGCCGCGACCATCTGGTCGAGCAGTTTCTGAAGATTGTCTGGCGTGTTGGTATCGCTCATCAGTCCGGAACGGTTTCGAGTCGTGATGTATTAAAATTACTTCAACAAGCCAGCCATCACGGCAACAGCTTCCTGTTTCACTGTCAGAACTTTGCGCAAATCATCCTGAGCTTTATCAAGTTCAGACTCTTTGGCTTTGCGAGCATCGCGATACTTGGCCAATTTGGTTTTGATCTCGTCTCCCGAAGCTTTGGCTTCGATGGCTTTTTGCAACGAGTCCGCTTCAGGACTTGGTTCGCCACGGAAACCACCGCGCCGGTTCTGATTTCCGCCATTGGCATTTGCGTCCGCATTCGCGCCGGGACGAGGCCCTCGCCCGCCACCAAACGGATTGCCGCCGAATGCCATCAGCTCGCGCCGTACCTGCATCACCTTTTCGACGCGCGGCTGGATCGCTTTCCATTCGTCATCACTCTTGATATCAAACTCTTCACGGTAGCGATCCATCATGCGCTGTTGAAACTGGGCGGGATCGAAATTGCCTCGGCCTCCTCCGCCGCCGACACCACCCCCGGCCTGGCCCTGGGCCAGAGCGTTTCCCGAACCTAAAGAGAGCGCTCCCGCGGCAAATGCGAACACCAACAACTGCTTGAATTTTGTCATATAGTTTCCCACTGGCTATTTGGTTAATAAAAGGCACGAAAGCGCGTTGGCGCCATCGGCAATGATCAGGACCTATAGCACCTAAGGTGCCATACGGAGTTCGGGCCGGAAGAGCCACGTTCGAGGAGTCCTGGCGCGCAAATCCTGCGCACGAACATCTGTCCGTGCGCAGGATTTGCGCACTTCGAAGATTAAAAGGCTCGCTCAGAACAGTCCGTTTTCAATTGGGAAGAATGCGAGGCGGCGGAGCCTTGATGAAGGCAGTTTCGCGTAAATAGATTGGGACTAGATCCGCCGCGGAACCTGCTTCTCCCCGGCGTTCCGCGATTTGGCTGACCACACGCGCGCGAGGATTAATCTCCGTTCCGCTTAAACCGAGCGCATTTAGCGTCGGGCCAGTAAATGGGGCCTCTAATTTGGAGATCTGGTTGCGAGTGAGGATTCTCAACTCATTTTGTAAACTCGCCACTCGACCGTCGCTTTCGTAATCAGCTACATAGAACTCATCACGCTGCGCATCAATTACGACGTGGAAAGCTCCCACAATCCCTGACTTCATAGCCTCCTCGGCCACTGCATCAGCACTACTGATTCCCACCATTTTAATCGCGAAACTGAGACTCCATCCTTTCACGATGGCGATTGCAGAGCGAACTCCAGTGTACGATCCCGGGCCAAGGCCCACAGCGATTAAATTAATTTCACGGGGATTTATGCGAGATTGCTGGAGGGCCTGGTCGATTAAACTGATGGGATGAATCCGGGAACTGCGCTCATCCGCGGCAGTGACCTCGATCTGCGTCTGCGGAGGTATCCTGCTGGTCCAGACAGCCACGCTTCGCACGGACGAAGAGAATTCAAGCGAGAGAATGGTCATAGGTAATTTTCCGCTCAAATTCCGAAATATGCTCAAATACGATCTGCTGAATGTGCGCTTCGGGCACCTGACCGGCCGTCCAACGTTCGATCCACTCGACCACCGTGACCCCAGAAGGTCGCGTCAAATATTCTTCGAGACCCGCGCCAATCACGTCAGATCTGCCATTTAGCCGATACAGATCGATATGGATCAACGGCAGCCTCCCGCCGCTATACTCGTTGAGCAAAGCGTAGGTGGGTGAATGAACACGCGCGGGGCATCCAAGCCCGGAAGCTATGCCCTTTACCAACTGAGTTTTTCCCGATCCGAGATCGCCACTTAAACCCAAAACCCAACCCTCCTTCGCGGCACGCCCCCACTTTTCACCGAGAGCTCTCGTTTCGTCAGGACTGTGCGAAATGTACGTAGCCATGCAAATTCAATTCACGAGACCCATTCTTATCGCTTAACCTCAATCCGGTTTTATTCGAGATTCTCCCAACGCAGCTCAATCTGATTTCAGGGAACTCCTTTTTCCATGCGTCGAGCAAGGGGACCGCGTCCCGGCTCACAACTGTAAACGCTAATTCAAAATCTTCTCCATCCGTCAGTGCCGCAAGCAACGGCGGTTTGGCGGAAGATTCGGCGCGAGCCTGCAGACGGGCCATTCGGCTGATGGGAATAGAATCTGAATGCAAATCCGCACCCACCTTGCTTTGATCCAGGATATGGCGGAGATCGCTGGCGAGCCCATCGCTAAGGTCAATCATGGCGTGTAGCTTGAACTCTCGTGCAAGCCATTCTCCCTCCCTGATTCTTGGTTCGAATTCGAGATGCTTACCATGAATCGATCCCCCCAAATCGCCGGTTACGAAAATGGCATCGCCGGGCAGAGCGCCCGAGCGGAGAATCGCTTTACCTTTCGGCACCAGGCCGATTGCCGCCACGGAAATTAACAATCGTTCTGGATTACTGGTCGTTTCGCCGCCCGTAATGGAAACGTGATAACGTTCTGCGAGCGAAGCCATGCCGTCATAAATAGTTTGTATCGATTTCGGCTCGAACGAGCCAGGCAACGCCAGAGTCACCAATACTGAGACAGGCTTTCCGCCCATCGCCGCGATGTCACTCAGACATCTCCCGAGAGCTTTACGCCCAATCAGTTCAGCAGGAGTACTTTTCGAGAAATGAACTCCCTCCACTACCGCATCCGTTTTAAACAAGAGATCACTTCCCGGGATCCCGAGATCAAGCACGGCACAATCGTCGCCGGCTCCCACGCGACTGTACTCATTCGCCGGAAGTTTGGCGGTTAATTGACGGATTAGTTCGAGTTCGTTCATCCGGCTATTTGATGTTGCATTTGATAAAGCAGCCAAAAAAAGTTGGCCGCGTTGAAAAAACTGTGGGTTGCAATCGGAGCGAGGAGGTTATTGGTGGTTTCGTAAAGCAGAGTCAAAATCAGGGCCAAGAAAGTCAGCGGAAGGAGTGTCATCAAGTTTGCGTGAGTCACCGCAAAAAAAATTGAAGTGCCCCAAAGCGCAAATCGCGGATAGCCGCGCTGTTTAATTGCGGGATAAAGAATGCCGCGAAAAATCACTTCCTCAACGAACGGCGCAACTACAATCGCTGCCACTCCGAAATAAATCCGCTGCGACAGGAAGGCCGCTGATTGAAGACTCTCGACAGCCTGCTGCAATTTTACCGGTTGATGAAACATGGTTAAAAGTTTCGCGGAGAGCTGGCCAAGCGACAGCGCGATCGGAAGGACGACCAGTGTAACGATCCAGGCGAAAAGCAACGCGCGTGCCAGCCCGGTTGCACGAAAACCAAAAGCCTCCGTCCACGAGATCTGATGTTGCCGGAGGAATACGTTAACCAGCACGAGCGCCACGCCGTGAAAAGTAAGTGTCCCAATCATGAACGTGGCCAAATTGATGCCACCACCGGGGCTGTCCGTGCCCTTGGGCGCGAGCCCTTGCACGATAATGGTTCCCAGCGAAATACTTGCAAATATTCCGAGCATCAGTCGCAGAACCAGGTCCGGTTGCCATGGTTTTTCAGTTAGCATCCGCCAGCAACGTAATGTCCTCGGCAGCGGCTGACCATCGGTAAATTTTTCGAGGAGAAGGCGTTTGACGACGGCGGGATTTGATTGAAAGGTTTGCCGGAGAATTGGGAACGGGTATGTTGCTTCAATGCAATATGTCTTCCGGAAAGCGATTGTTCCGCTTGCGGGATTATTACTCATTGCCGGTGAATTGATTTGCGAGGGCGAAAAGACCAGGAGGGGCATCAATATGGATTCGAAACAAAGCTATACCAATCGACTCGCCCGGGAGAAATCGCCCTATTTGCTCCAGCACCAGCATAATCCCGTGGATTGGTTCGCGTGGGGTGATGAGGCATTCAACAAGGCCAGGGCGGACAAGAAGATAATTTTTTTGAGCATCGGCTATTCGACCTGCCATTGGTGCCATGTCATGGAAAGGGAATCTTTTGAGGATCCCAAGCTTGCCTCATTCCTCAATCAACACTTTGTCAGTATCAAGGTTGATCGCGAAGAACGACCGGATGTGGACAAGATCTACATGACGGCAGTCCAGGCAATGGGTCAGGGAGGCGGTTGGCCCTTGAATGTCTTTCTAACCTCCGATCTCAAGCCCTTTTACGGAGGCACCTACTGGCCGCCTGAAAGCAAATATGGCCGACCCAGCTTTCTGCAGGTCTTGGAACACATCGTGGAGCTTTGGCAGGAGCGTCCCGGAGACATTACCAAGACTTCTTTGGAATTCCATGAGAAATTGACAGAGCATACCGCTGTGGATGGAACTGATTCCAGGTCTCTCTCACCAGCGCTGCTCAGAGATGCAGCGCGTCAATTCAAGGACGAGTACGATTCCCAATACGGAGGTTTTGGCGGCGCGCCCAAATTTCCGCGCCCTGCCCAACCCTCATTTATTCTTCGTCAGGCCGTGCGCCACGACGATAAGAACGGAATTGAGATGGTGCTCAACACTTGCGAGCACATGGCTCGCGGCGGTATGTACGATCAACTTGGCGGAGGCTTTTCGCGCTACTCAGTTGATGCAATGTGGCTGGTGCCGCATTTCGAAAAGATGCTCTATGACAACGCACAATTGGTGCAACTCTATCTCGATGCGTGGCTCGTCAGCGGTGACCGGGCAAAAGCTGACGTTGCCCGCGATATTATTCGTTATGTATTACGGGACATGACCCATCAAGGGGGAGGATTTTTCTCCGCGGAGGATGCCGATAGCGAAGGCAAAGAAGGAAAATTTTATTGCTGGACCAACGAGGAGTTGCAGAAGCTGCTAACACCCAACGAGTTTAAGCTCGCGGTTCACTATTTCGGCGTCACGGAAAAGGGGAATTTTGTTGACCACAGCGACCCGCATCCCCTCCCAAATCAAAATATTCTTTACGTAGCGCATCCAAAGCTTTCGGATTCGGAAAAGCCAGTGTTGCAAAGCGCCAAGCAAAAGATGTTTGCTGCACGGGCGGGTCGAGTTCGCCCTCACCTCGACGACAATGTACTCGCCTCATGGAATGGCCTGATGCTTGGCGCGATTGCACGGGCCGCGGCGGTGCTTGACGACCCCGGATTCCTGACGGCGGCGGAAAAGAATGCTGCTTTTATTCGCTCGAAACTGTGGGACGAGCCATCGCGCACGTTGTTTCATCGTTGGCGCGACGGTGAACGTGATCAGGTTCAGTTGTTGGATGCCTACTCAAATACTCTCGATGGCATGCTCTACCTTTACGAAGCGACTCTAAACCCGAAGCATCTCGAGTTTGCACGGGCCGTGGCGGAGAGCATGATCGAGAAGTTTTACGATGCAAAAAATGGCGGATTTTGGCAAAGTGCCGGAGCGGACGATTTAATTCTCAGAATCAAAGATGATTATGACGGCGCGGAGCCTTCTGGAAACTCCATGGCTGTTTTAGCCCTGCTTCGCCTGGCGGCAATTACCGACAACCCCGCCTACAAAAACCCCGCCGAGAAAACTCTTAAGCTGTTCGGAGGTCGGCTGCAACGAATGCCCCGAGCCGTCCCTTTCTTGTTACAGGGGCTTGATTTTCTTTTGGAAGAGCCACGTCGCGCCGTGATCGCTGGCGACTTTAACCTGCCTGAAACCCAAGCCTTGATCCAGGCCGCTCACGCGATCTATCAACCGAATCGAGTGATTCTCGGGACCATCGGCCCGGTGGAAGACTTTGCGAAAACACTTCCCTTGCACAATGGCAAACCGACGATTTACGTTTGCACCGGCAGTGCCTGCCAACCTCCGACGATTGATCCCGATCAAGTCAAACGCCTGCTCAAGTAGCATTGAGTGGCTCTCCAATGCACCGGAATAACAACCTTAACTGGCTCGCAGTCCGCCGACCGCCTCATCAGGGTTAAGCACCTTTTCTTCTCGTGTGCGCAGGTTTTTAAACCGAACCACAAGTTCCTCCTCGGGCGTTTTCTCTAGTTTAATCGTGTAGCCGGGATTCAGTTCCAACGCCCTTTTGAATTGTTTGTCTGCCTTAGCCGGCGTCAGAGAATACTCGACCGCGAAGCGTGCTTCCCGCAACGATTGCACGAGCGAGATTGAATCGGGACGCAAACTTTCGTCCTCGATAATGCAGAATGCATCCAGCTTACCTTTCCACTTCGGGACCAGGCCTCGATCTTTAAGCAACTCGCATAGTACAACGTCACCCATTCCAAACCCGATCGCGGAAAGATTGACCTTCCCCCCTGAGATTAAACCAACCAACTGGTCGTAACGCCCTCCTCCAGCGATTGCTCGAAAATCACCCTTCCGGTCGAATGCCTCGAAAACGATTCCACTGTAATAAGCAAGACCACGAATGACGTTGTAATCAATTTTCACAAAACCGCCCAGGCCCCGAGTGGCGAGATTATTTAAGACCTCGGTCAATGCGGGGGTCGGTTGCGCTGCCTGAATGAATTCGGCTACGTTCTCCATGGAGATTCCAATTTTGGCAAGCTTGGCCTCGCTTTCCGCAGGGGTATCGCGCTCAAGCTTATCGATGATTTGATAGAAGTCATATTCGTTCTTATCATCT
>JAQGOX010000835.1 GCA_028293365.1 Verrucomicrobiales bacterium
TCGTTCGATGAAAAATCGTGGAAGCTGCGGCTTGAAACAGGCCCGATACGAAACCTCGTGCAAAGCGTTGCCGGCTCTCTGTTTGGCCGTCCAGAATTCATTCACATACATCGGCACGGTGAGCTGGTTGGAAAAGCCCGGCGGCAATGGAAGTTCGAGTTCTCGCGTAGCTTTCCCGAAGTCTTTGAAAGCCGCGAATTCCTTATGCAGATCTTTGCGCCGTTGATTTTGTTTCGTAAGTGATGACACGATGTGGGGCGGAAGATAGAAGATGGAGCGAGGAGAAGAAATAAATTTATCGGATTCTTTGAGAGCGAACGCAAACCGTAGCTTTCATCGAAACAAGAACCACCCCATTCGGCTCGCCAAATAGTTCGATCTCCTCTATATTTTTCGAATGCCGAGAAAATGGGATCATCAGACCATCGACCGATCGAATGAGGCGGTTGATCATTTGATCGCGGAGCGGCTAAGACGGGATCCGGATTTGCTGCGTGCCGCGCGCAGCAATTTGCGTCGATGGATGGAGGCTGATGGCCTTACTCCGCGTCCTGTTTTTTTGGAATGGGTTGGGATTCTCGACAGGCTCACACGCGACGAAATTGCCAGTTTTCTGGCGAGCGATACCCCTATGGCTCGCAGATTGCGCCAGTCGAGTCCGTTCAGGGGGTTCCTTACGAGCGACGAAATTCGACACATTCGCGAGGTATATGAAGAGGGATGAAATTGAATTGTTACTTCGCGAGGCAGGGAAGTTAGCGCGGGAAACGGAGTTTTTCATGATCGGTTCTCAGGCCGCGCATGCATATTCAGAGAATCCACCAGCGGAGGTTCTCCTGTCTCAAGAGTGTGACATTTATCCAAAAAACCGTCCGGAAACTGCTCTTTTTTTAGATGTAAAACTCGGTCCCAAGTCTCCATTCGCCACTGACAAAGGCTATTACGCGGATGTCGTTACCCCGGATCTGGCGACGCTGCCTGCTGCTTGGGAATCGCGGGTCAAACCTCTGCCGCTTGGTCTCGTCACAGCACTTTGCCTGGACATCAATGATTTGCTCGTTAGCAAGCTGACCGCCGGAAGACTGAAAGATATGGAATTCGCTGCCGCGCTCCTTCATCTCGGTTTTGCTGAAGAGGCAGCTCTGATCGAGCGAATCGAACTTCTGGATTCAGAATCCGATCGAACTCAAGTCCAGGGGCATCTTCAAATAGTAATGAACGACCTCAGAGCCGCCAACAAAGCCCGAGGTCGTCAATAATCGCAAGGCGCTTTCACCGGGCCTCAACGATCCCTATCCAAAGTCTTATTCAACGCCACTCCGCTCGACCGCTTCGCGACTTTTCGGCTCGTCTTGATCTTATCGACTGTTCCGGTTTTTAGGTATTGTGCGCGTACTTTTTCGAGAATCGCGTCCCGTCGATCGTAAAGACGTTTTTGTTTGCGCGGACGCACCCGCGCCAGGCTGTAGGCAGTCAACAACGGCAACGAAATCGTTGAATCGACGTAGGCCACCACGCAATCGGGTAGAGTGTTCGGATCGATTTTGCCCCAACTCACCGCTTCGGCGGGCGTTGCACCGCTCAGTCCACCGGTGTCGGGCCGCGCGTCGGTGCATTGGAGGAAATAATCGTGCCCTTTTTCCTGAATCCCCATCACTTCCTGAATTTGCGGTTCTGTCTGGAGCATAAAATTCTTCGGAGATCCCCCGCCGAGAATAAAGACCGAGGATTTCAGTCCGCTCGATTTTGCATCATAAACGATACCGGCGGTCTGGTTCACGTCGCGATTCACATCAAATAGCAATTTCGAATCCCGCAGCGCCATCGCCGCGACATTCATCCCGATCGAGCTGTCGCCCGGGCTGCTGGTGAATATCGGAATACCGCATTCATAGGCGGTCGCAAGGACCGAACTGTCCTTGAGTTTCAATGCGCGTCCGCGTTCTGAAACATATTTGCCGAGCAGAAAATGAAATTCATCGGTTCCCATTGGACGCTGGAATTCCGGCCCTTGAATCACTTCCCGGACAAATGCATCGGTATCGAGAAGCACATTGTAATCAAAAAGAACGTCGTAAATCCGGATGACTCCATCTTTGTGCAGAACCACGTCGTCCAGGAAAGGCGATCCTGCGTAAAGTTCCATGTTCAGACCGTAATGGAGATCGTGATATAGGTTAGCGCCCGTTGAAACGATCCAATCGACAAATCCGGCTTTCATCAAGGGAATCAAACACGATTTGCCCAGTCCTGCCGGAGTCAATGCTCCTGTCAGGCTCATCCCAATACAGCCATCATCGGGCAACATCTTTTCCGCCAGCAGTTTGGCAGCTTCGCGCAAACGGCCGCCGTTATACGCTAAAAATGCCTGATCGATCAGGTCGGCCGCCGAAATGTTTTTACCAATCCCAAATGGATTTAACCGTGGATACGCGGCAAATTTTTTTGCAACTGGAGCCGCTGGGCGTTTCGCATTCTTACTCATTGAAGCGATGATAAAGCCGGAGAGCCCGATTCAGAAAGAGAAAACGTTGTGGTTTTGCATTGCAAGAGGGGCGGCCACTGGATTCATTTAAATGAAATTGTTTTGCCGCCCGTGATCTGAACTTTCGGGATGAAGTAATCGATGAATGACTCTCAATTAGAATTATCGAAACCCAGCCTCCTGGGGCTCGCCCCTTCCTTTGGCTTTGGGGACCGGCTTGGACTGGCCACCCCAGGCCATATAGCAGCCTGCCGAAAAGGAAACCTGCAACCCATCTTTGCGCAGCAATCGGTCCGCGAGATGATGCGCACGAATCGCACTCCGCAGGATGTGATGAGCGCGGCGCAACGTGGCATCCAAGAGGAGGGGTGGACTGGCGCCTGGGGCGCTGATGCGGATCATCTCAAGTCGGAGGAAGATGTTAAGAATCTCGCCAACGCTGGGTTTACCTTTTTCACAATCGACCCTTCCGCCTACGTGCAAAATCAGGCCGACACACTCGTCGGCGCGGAATTGCAGGGGGCCGTCGACGACGTTGTCAGCGCAGGCGTCTTCTCCTCCTTGAAGGAGTTGGAGAATCTGTTCCTGGGCCGGAGCCACGTCTTGGCGGGCGGTGACAGCATTGGATTTGATTCCCGCGAGCAGCTCTATCGCGCTGCCGTAAAATACGGCAAAGCCATCGCCCATTCCGAGAAGATGGCGAAGTGGATCGCGGCTGCCACGCAAGGGCGCGGTGCCGAAATCGAAGTTTCAGTCGATGAAACCGATTCCCCCACATCACCCGCGGAGCATCTATTTATTGGCCTGGAGTTCAAACGCCGCAGTGTCAAAGCGGTCAGTCTCGCGCCGCGTTTCATTGGCGAGTTCGAGAAAGGAATTGATTACAAAGGCGATTTAAAAGCGTTCGAAGCAAGTCTCAAACAACACGTTGCGATCGCAAAGCTTTGTGGTCCCTACAAAATCAGTGTGCACAGTGGCTCTGATAAATTTAGCATTTATCCGATTATCGGACGCGTCTGCGGCAATCTTTTGCATGTTAAAACCGCCGGAACCAGCTACCTCGAGGCCTTGCGCGTTATCGCGCGCACGAGGGCACCTCTTTTTCTGGAAATCATCGAGTATTCGTTGGGCCGTTTTGAATCCGACCGTGCCACCTATCATATTTCAGCAAAGCTCGCAGACTTGCCGAAGGCCGGCCTATTATCCACGAAGGAGCGTGAAGTGGTGTTCCTCGATCAGGACGCGGGCCGCCAGGTGCTGCATGTCACCTTTGGTTCTGTGCTTACCCAAGGCAAGGCCGCGAATGGCTGCACGTTCAAGGACGCCATTTTGGAGACGCTCCATGCTGAAGCCGCCTTGCATAAAGATGTTTTAGCCCATCATTTAGGCCGCCATATTACCCTTTTAAACGCCGGCTGATTCTTAAACCGATATGCGATCCGCAGTTACCATTTCCCTCGTTCCCCAGGCTAAAGGCGGTCCCTTTGTTTTTTGGGATGATTTGCCCAACGCCGCCGCAGAAGCAGCGCGTCTAGGCTTCGATGCGATTGAGATTTTCGCTCCGTCACCGGCCGTTTTGGATGCCGAAACCTTGCGAAAAATTTTCCAACAGAATCAACTGCAACTCGCGGCGTTGGGAACGGGTGCAGGCTGGGTCATTCATAAATGGCATCTTTCTCATAGCGACCCGGCTGTTCGCGCGAAGGCGGTTGCGTTCGTGAAAGAAATGATCACCTTCGGAAGCGCCTTCGGCGCGCCAGCAATTCTAGGCAGTATGCAGGGCCGCTACGAAGGGGCAGTCTCCCGCAAACAGGCCTTATCATGGCTTGCCGAAGCTCTGAACGTTTTGGGCGAGCATGCCGCCGCCTGTAATGTCCCATTACTCTACGAGCCTCTCAATCGTTACGAAACTAACCTTTTGAACCGAGCCGAAGACGTCGTCACTTTCGTGCGCTCACTAACAACCAAAAACGTCAAAGTTTTGGCCGACGTGTTTCATCTGAATATTGAGGAGGCTTCATTACCGGACGCGATCCGTACCTACGGAGAACTCGTCGGCCACCTTCATTTTGCAGACAATAACCGTCGCGCGGTCGGATTCGGCGGCATCGATTACGCCCCGATCGTTGCGGCCTTGCGCGAAATTAAATTTGAAGGCTACGTCTCCGGTGAAGTCCTTCCCTGGCCTGATCCACAATCCGCGGCTCGGCAGACAATTGCTTCGTATCACAAATTATTCGGAGTAAAATAACACCGTGTTAAAGCATCAACTCATTCATCCAAAGATCAACGAGATCATCGGCCGCGCCGGGCATCACTCGTTAATATTGATTGCGGATGGCAACTATCCCGCTTCGACCAAAAAAGGTCCGAATGCGGAGTTGGTATGCATGAACTTGACCCCCGGTCTCATTACCTGCACTCAGGCATTGCAGGCGCTGCTGAGCGCTGTCGCGATCGATCGCGTGAGCACCATGGGAATTCCCGCCGATGACCCTTATGCCCGGCAGGGCGAACCTCCTGTTTGGAACGAATATCGCGAAGTGCTAAAAAGCGCTGGACTGAAACTCAACCTCGAACCGATTCTGAAATGGGATTTTTACGAGGCAGTTGCCTCAGCCGATCACGTCCTGACGATTCAAACAGGCGATCAATCTCTTTGGGCTAATATTCTCCTTACGATGGGCTGCCGTCAGTCTTAATTTCACGATTCAATCCATGCAAACACGCTTACTCGGCAAAACCGGACTGCAGGTTCCAATCGTCGGTTTTGGCGCTTCTTCCCTCGGACAGGAGTTCCGGAAAATTGATCTCACCGACGCCTTGCGGTCGGTTCATGTCGCGCTCGATAGCGGCATGAATTTCATCGATACTTCTCCGTTTTATGGTCGCGGGATGAGTGAAGTGATGCTCGGGATCGCGTTGCGTGAAATTCCACGGGATCGTTATTTGATGTGCACAAAACTCGGGCGATACGATCTCTCTCACTTCGATTTTTCCGCAAAACGAGTGGTTGAGAGTGTCGATGTGAGTTTGCACCGCATGGGTTTGGATCACCTTGATATCTGCCTTTGCCACGACATCGAATTCGTTCCCATGCAGCAAATTGTGGACGAAACGCTCCCGGCGTTGCGCAAATTGAAAGAGCAGGGGAAGGTCCGTTTCATTGGAATCTCGGGCTACCCTATGAAAATTTTCCGATTCGTTTTGGAACAGGCGAGTCTCGACGTGGTGCTCTCCTATAATCAATACACTCTCCAGAATACGCGGTTCGCCGATGAGATGGTTCCTTACCTCAAAACAAAGAGTGTAGGCGTAATGAACGCCGGCCCTTTCTCAGCTCGCTTACTGACCAATGCGCCTCTTCCGAAGTGGCTGAAAGAACCTGAAGAGGTAAAAGCAGCAGCACGCCGCGCGGCGACTTTGTGCGAGAGCAGGGGAGTCGACATCGCAAAACTGGCCCTGCAATTCTCAGTTTCGAATCCAGATATCAGCACTACGATCGCTGGCTCCGCAAACCCTGAAAACATCAAGAAATGGGCGCAATGGGTGGCCGAACCAATCGATCAAACCTTGCTCGCCGAAGTCGAATCGATTTTCGCACCCGTGAAAAATGTAGGGCACCGGGAAGGCCTAATTCAAAACAACTGACATTTCGTAATGGATGCGGCAGAGATTATCGCGAAGTGCGTGCAAGAGACCGATCTCGAGTTTCTCGTCATCGGAGGCCTGGCTGTAATCGCCTACGGCTACTCTCGGGATACAGTAGATCTGGATTATCTCGTACGTCGAAATAACCGGCGTGAGTGGACTGCCGAGTTGGCAAGGCACGGCTACGCTATTTTCCACGAACACGATAATTTCGCTCAATTTACCTCTCCTGACTCGATCGATGTCGATTTGATGTTTGTAAATGATCAAACCTTCGACAAGCTCTGGTCGGAATCCTCACTAAAACCTGTTGGCGGGACTCGTGTGCGCTTTCCGGCATTGGATCATTTGGTCGCCTTGAAACTTCATGTGATCAAGCAAAATATCCCTCATCGGATTATTCGAGACTTGGACGACGTTATGAACCTTGTTAAGTTGAATCAGGTGGATCTGCGCAGTGACAAGTGGCGCGAATTGTTTGACAGACATGGAACCCGACAAATCTACGAACAACTCCTCGGACCCGGTCCGACCTGAGGGCGGCCCCTGGGCCGATCGGTTTGATTTTGAATTGCCGGTTGCTCCTGATTACATCGAGCGGCACCGATCGCTTTCACTTGCCGAAATGCTACCCTTGCTCGCCAATCGTCGAAAATGGTTCCCGATGACCCAGGCGGAACGAATAGTGCGCCGGGATCGCCATGTGACTGCCGAATTCATCCTTCCTTGACCGCCCCTGCGATGCGCATCCGGATTGCCCTCTGTCCATTTGTCGCTAGTATAAAACCCATTAAGGAGAATCGATGAAAGCTATTCGCGTAAACCAATTTGGCGGGCCTGAGGTATTAAATCTGGAAGAAATCCCGAAGCCGCAACCTAGCGCCGGCGAAGTTTTGATTGAGGTGCATGCGATCGGTGTTAATCCCGTGGAAACCTACATCCGGGGAGGCGCAAATCCAAAACTGAAGCTCCCTTACACGCCAGGGTCCGATGCGGTTGGGGCGATCGCCGCGCTCGGAGAAGGAGTTTCGAATCTGGCCACTGGCGATCGCGTTTACACGAGCGAGACGATCACAGGCGCCTACGCTGAATTTGCGGTGGCAAAGCAGACTGCGGTCCATCGTCTTCCCGAGAAGATCTCCTTCACGCAGGGTGCCGCCGTTAATGTCCCTTACGCGACCGCCTACCGAGCCCTGTTTCAACGGGCTCGCGCACACATCGGAGAATTCGTGCTGATTCACGGCGCCAGCGGTGGTGTTGGCCTTGCTGCTGTCCAATGGGGGAAGGCGGCCGGTCTTCAAATTATTGGAACTGCCGGATCCGACGAAGGCCGAATCGTCGTCCACAACGAAGGTGCCCAGCATGTTCTGGATCATCGCCAAACGGGCTATTTGGATCAATTGCTGCAGCTCACGAACGGTCGCGGCGTCGATGTCATTATCGAAATGCTTTCGAATATAAATCTGAGCCACGATCTAACAGTTCTGGCGCCGCGCGGCCGCGTGGTGATCGTCGGTAGCCGCGGTAAAGTTGAAATCAATCCCCGCGATACCATGACCCGCGAGGCCGACATCCTGGGATTAATGCTTTTCAGTGCCAGTGCGGAGGATCTTCGCGAAATTCATACGAGTATTTATCGCGGCCTTTCCGAAGGTTTCCTGCGCCCCATCATCGGCCGCGAATTCCCTCTCGCTGAAGCGGCAAAAGCGCATACGGCTATTATGGAAAGCGGTGCCCGCGGCAAAATCGTCCTGCTTCCCTGATTGAAGCCAGCTAACGCAGGTAGGTCCCGCGATGGCGGGGCTGTATCGCCGACGGGCAGTCGGACAGGTGTGTGATTACTCCACTCTTTACCCGCCGCTTCCCGTTGCATCCTGCAATGGGAATGTTACATTCTGCCCCCTTTGCGAATTAAAATTGCGTGGATACTTTAGAAGAAATCAGTCAGCGCCGGACGTTTGCGATCATTTCGCATCCTGATGCCGGTAAAACGACCATGACCGAGAAACTGCTCCTTTACGGAGGGGCCGTCCAGTTGGCCGGGTCGGTTACCGCGCGCAAGCATCAGCGCGCTTCCACGTCGGATTGGATGGAGCTTGAGCGAAAGCGAGGAATTTCCATCAGTTCCACCGTGCTGCAATTCGAGTACGGTGGTTACAAAATCAACCTGCTCGATACCCCCGGGCACAAAGATTTCTCCGAAGATACCTATCGTGTGCTCACAGCCGTGGACGCCGTCGTCATGATCATTGATGCCGGTAAAGGAATCGAAACGCAGACCCGCAAACTCTTCGAGGTTTGCCGCCAGCGTAAAGTCCCGATCTTCACCTTTATGAACAAGTGTGACCGGCCGACACTTGAGCCGCTCGCCTTGATCGATGAATTGGAACGAGTTCTGCAAATCAAAGCCTATCCGGTCAACTGGCCGATCGGTAATGGACCGGATTTCAAAGGGGTTTACGATCGCCAGTCACACCAGGTCCATTTATTCGAGCGCACTGTCGGCGGCCAATACCGCGCGCCTGTCAGCATCGGAAGCCTGGCTGATCCCGTCATTCGCGAACGATTGGATGAGAGCACTTATCTCAAGGTGCATGAAGAACTCGGAATGCTGGAAATCATGGCCGATTCCTTTAACTCCGAATCCGTGCTCGCCGGCGACACCACCCCGGTCTTCTTCGGCAGCGCCGCGAATAACTTCGGCGTTCAGTTGCTCCTCGATGGTTTCCTGAAACAATCACCACCTCCGAAGTCGCGCCGGGCAGGGGAACGTGTGCTGGCCCCGGATTTCCCCGCCTTCTCGGGATTCGTATTCAAGATCCAGGCAAATATGGATCCGAAACATCGCGATCGCATCGCCTTCGTGCGAGTCTGCACCGGCAAGTTCGAGCGCGACATGGTTGTGACCCACACGCGCACCGGGAATAAAGTCCGTCTCTCCAGTTCCCATAAACTCTTCGCCCGCGAACGCGAGACGGTTGACGAGGCATATCCAGGGGACATCGTCGGTTTAGTTGGACATTCGGAGTTAGGTATTGGCGACACTCTGACGACCGATCCAACCATCGTATACGACGAGATCCCACGATTCACTCCGGAAACGTTTGCCTTCCTGCACAATCCGAATACCGCGAAGTACAAACAATTCCGCCAGGGCCTCGACCAGCTATTGCAGGAGGGAGTCATCCAAATTCTGCACCTGAAAGATTCGGCCATGAAGACTCCGCTGCTCGCCGCCGTCGGCCCGTTGCAATTCGAAGTCGTGCAATATCGTTTGGAAAGTGAATATGGAGCCGAGTCCCGCCTCGAAACCGCTCCTTGGACTGTAATGCGCTGGCTGACCGGTGATTACCATGAAGCCGACGTCGAAAAAATCCAATTGCCGACAGGCGCACGTTTGGCCTACGACAAACAACAAAAACTCGTAGCCCTGTTCCCGACAGAATGGTCCGCAAATTATTTCATCGAGACAAATCCAAAAATCACAGTCTCCGCATTGCCTCCCGAACTACTCCGCCGCGCGGCATAATGGCCTTGGTCCGAATGATATCGCGTCGCCCGATACAGATCGCCGCAGGCTTTATTCTCTCCAATCTTTTCGGGCTCGGAGTCTTTAAGGGATTCCAGCTTAGTATCAGTTGGACGACACCTCCGGGGATGGTCCTGTTCACTTCACTTTTCATTGTTGCGCCTTTCGGTATGGGGTTGATCACCGCCTGGTTCTGGCGACATTTGAAGCTGCGTTGGACGATTCTATATCCAATGTTGTTGCTTAACTCTATGATCGCGATGCTCTGGGCTTTTGCGATCGCGCGCGAGGGTTACATTTGCATCCTGATAATTTCACCTTTGTTGCTGGTGCTGCTGATTTCCGGACATCAGTTTGGGGCTTTTATTTTCGGAAAAAACAGCGGGAGGCTTAACGTATCGGTGCTTGCAATTTTAGTCGCTGCAGTTTGGTGCGACTCGCTGCAGAATCATAGTTTTCAACGATCGGTATCTGACGAGATCACGATAAACGCTCCGTCCGCGGTCGTCTGGGAACACGTTGTC
>JAQGOX010000855.1 GCA_028293365.1 Verrucomicrobiales bacterium
TTGACTTCGCGACTACCCGATATTTGCAAATGCTTTCCCTGGCTCCCTCCCGGATAAATCCGCACGGGCAATGTTCCTTCTGCACGTAATATCGTACCGGATGCCGCGGACACGTTCAGTCCGTTCACGGATAACCCCGTATTATCAGCCTGGAAATCGAGTGAAGTGTTTACAAGACCCAGTTCTCGAACGGCCGCACTATACAGCAAATTCAGATCCATTTGGAGTGGTCCATGATCCCAGCTTGCAGTCAGAATCAGTCGGGGCAAATGGATTTCCGGGATCGGCCGGGCGGTCAGCGGCGCGACCATCACACTGTTGAGATTCGTTGCGCTGATTTGCAATTGCCCCCGATCAGGCCACGCTATCGCCGCGTCAATCGAGACAACCGCACCTTGCCCGGCGATTTTTAATCGTTTAACCCGCAGTTCAGGCAGATGATCCTGTCCGTTTACTGAGTTTGTGTTTGCTCCCACGTCAATTTCAAAGGGAGCGCTCGCACCCAGCATTAACCGGTCTCCACCCTGCCAGGTTAAAGTCTCAACGGTCAGGTTCGTCTCGCCTGGAAGTATGTGCAGGGCGGCGGACAATTGGAATTGGTTCGTTCCAGATCGAAGCGACGTTTCCAATGATTCAAGGTCGGGATACACTCCACGCCACTTCGCGCTGACGGAGGCGTTCGTTAGAGCGGCATACGTTAGGTTTGTTATCGTGATTGTTCCAGAATGATGGAGTTTCGGCCAGAATCCTGTAACATCAGCGGAGACCTGAGCGGCCTGGTAGTCGAATCCTTTCGGCAATAAAGCAGAGTCTCCCACTTTCCCTGAAAATGCAAAATGGGATGGACTGAGTTCGCGAGTTTCGAGATTGATTTGTCCCGTGAAAGTTCCGGCTGCTCCATTGGTTTGGGAAAAAGACCCTTCGTCAATATGCAGGAGAGGCCATCGTAATTGCCCGCTCATTTTGAGTGCTGCTTCTTCCAAACCATATCCATTGATTTGGCGTCCACCGAGGCTGAAACGCAAATTCGGTTCACGAATTGTCCCTGGATTCAACCGCACAACCCCTTCGAGAAATCCTTGCAGTGGAAGCCACGTTTGTTGGCTCATATCGGCCTTCATGCGGAAGGGAACATCAAAGGCTTCCAGGTTTCCCTTGTAATCGAACGTTACGCTTTTTTCCAGATTGGCCTCCAGCCACGGAGCAAAAACTCGAGCCCGATCCAGTGTTGCTTGGTTCAAATTCCCGTGCGCGGCCGCGGAGATGTCAAATCCCGGTCGCTTCTTGTCGGCGACTTCCGCTGGTTGCGCATGGACATCAATCGCTGTATTAAACTGGTTGGTTTGCCAATCGCCGTTGAACTTAATGGTAAACGATTCATAGCCGTCTGCTTTCAATATCTCGGCCGGAAGCGTGATTCCATCGGAGATCAGGTGCGCTTCTTGAGGAATAGTCTCATTGGGTTTCAGAACCGCACTCCCACTGATGCGGTTTGTTTTCCACATTCCTGTCAGGGTGAGAGTGGCGGCCTCGGGGCGATTCACAATCCTAAAGCGCGTGCGCACATCCCACGAATCCACCCGGACCGAAATGGTATTCGTAAGACTGTTTGAGAAATCTCCCTTGAAATCTGCGGATGCGGTTGCTTGAGGAAAAGTAATATCCCCGGCGACTTCGCCGTGCTGCAAAACGATCGTTGTGGACGCGAATTCGGTGTTCTTCCATCGAAAGGTGCCGTTCGAAAACAGGGCATGAGGTAACCATTGATTCAATTGGCCGATCTGACGCTCAAAAAGTTGTAAAAATCCGTAGGGTGAATTCGTGGAAGGCGTTGCATTGGATGGAGAAACCTGGACGGTCCAGCCGTTCACAGTCAGGAATATTGGAGGAGCCTCGTTGGTGGCATTTTGAGTTAACCGGGTTTTCCATTTCCACGGCACAAATCCTTCGACTCGCAACGCACTAAACGCAACCGTTCCGATTTTGCCTCGAACTTCGGTGAGCGCGAACCGATCCTTCGACAAACTCAAGAAATCGCGATACTCCACGCCAAAGTGCCGGGCGACGGGGCGAAGGGCGTATGAAAACCAATATGGAAGGGTGGCCGCGATCAATCCCAATAGAACGATCCCGCTTCCCAACACCCAGAGCCATTTCCTTTTTTTAGACGCCATACCTGTCGATAATACCGCTCCCCAAGGTCACTATACTCGGAATGGGATATTTTTTCGATCACTGTTTTACCGAACTCATTTTTGAGTACCCGGATCGTTTAGAGGAATGAGCGTGAGAATTTCCCGGTATTCAATCCCGAGCGTTTTTCGGACGGTTCGAATTTGCATTGCCAATCCGATACACCCACCACAAAAACAGAAGTTGCAAAGGCAGGCGCGCCCAAAAAATCCACCGTGGAACATCGATTCCAGGCCACCCATGCAGTGCGACATTCAAATTCGCAGGAAAAACCGCCACCAGAAGTGCTATTAGTCCCCAGGCTGCGGCAGGTCGGGTACCGTGGAATAGGAATCCCACGCCGCCCAGGATTTCGGCGATGCCACTGATTTGCACGAGTGCATGAGGCCAAAGTAAATAACCCGGCATCATCGCAAGATACGGCTCTGGATTTGCAAAATGATTTGTGCCAGCAACAACAAAGCTTATACCTACAACCCAAATCCAAACGAGCCGCGCACGGTCTTTCTTCTCGCAGGGCGCTGGTTTCACGGGAGTCCCTGACCTTTCCATCGCACAGTCAATCGAATCTCGGGTGCTTTTTGCCAGTTCGAATTCAGTCCCGGAATCGGCGTGAACCCCAGCTAAATTCTCCCTTAGCCGAATGCGAGGAGGTTCAGCGCAGTTCGTGGGACAGGTCGTTTATGGTTTTTTAAGCCGAAAGAACTGCAGGTTCCCAGTCGCGGTCGTACTATAAATCGTTTTGTTTCCTTGAGATGTCGGTGTGACATTGGTGGGAGACCAGTTAGCAAGATCGGTGCTGGTTTCCAGTTTGTACGACGTATCCCCGCCAGTCGCCTCCATAACGACGGTGGCTGAATTGAGCGTTATCGAGGTGATTTTAACGCTGGTCCCGGAAAGCGCCCTCTGTGCGATTAACTGTCCTGTAAATCGAGCCGTGCTATCGTCGGGGTTTAGGACCCCAAAAGTAAATGTCCCATCAAGAACGATCGTGAGGACCTGATTCGTATCCGACGTTGTCAACGTTGCGACCGACGCGGTTTGATTGGTTGAATTTCCGCCCAGTGCTTGAGTGCCGGATTGTAAGGCTGAACGATAGTCGAAAACTGCGCTGGAATTAGTGGGAAACGAAAAAACCAGATTCGTGGCCGGAAAACTGCCATTGTTTACCGGTATTGGATCGCTCTTCAAATTGAACGCAATGTTTCTCAACGCCGCGCTAACCGGTCCGACAATTGAGTTTGCGACCGCGCCGTAATCTGCGGGCGCCGTTCCGGCCGCGCCACCGGCTGTCGGGGTCCAGGACCCATTTACGGCAGCAACTAAAGTGCTGGCGAGATCAAACTGAATGCTGGAATCGGTAAGATCGGCTTTAATCTGGCCGGAGAATGTCGTTGTCAGGCTGCCCGGGCCCTGCTCGCGAAGCGGGTTCCCGATAACGCTCCCTGATATGGCGAGGTGACTTTGAGTTGAATCGAGAGTGAACGCGACGGATTCAGCTTTTGTGTGAGGAGCACCCGCAAGAAATGCAATAAGGATTGCTGAAGTTAATAAATAACGGTGGTTCAAATTCATCGTCCTTATTCTAGCGTTTGCCTCGTTCTCAGTAAATGAGGAAGCTCCCGCTAAATTGGCTCAGGTTTGTTTGCTTTTTCGACGTTTGCAGTTGCGGGCAGGCCAGGTCGAGGCCGGATGCAGTTACGGTGTCAATTTCGCAGGAGGAACCGAAGGAAGAGAGGTAATTTGCCTGGAAGCGGGGATTAGCGTGCTATCCCATCCTCCTCCGAGAGCTTTGATTAATTGGACGGTCGCGGTCATCTGCTGTGACCGGAGGTTCACAGCCGTCCGTTGATTTACCAGAAGCGTTGTTTGGGCGGTGATGACGTTCAGGTAGCTATCGATGCCTAGCTTATAGCGGTCATTGGCAAGTGTCAGATACCTCTGGGAAGATTTGACGGCGGCATCTTCTTCCTGAAGTTCCTGGGAGAGCAGGCGAAGCGTTGAAAGGTTGTCTTCCACCTCCTGAAAAGCTGTTAAAACAGTTTGGCGGTAACTGGCAACCGTCCCCTGATAATTCGCCTTGAATTGCTCTGTCACTGCTTTGCGTCTTCCGGCATCGAAAAGCGTTTCGGCGAGTGAGGCGCCCACTGACCACGCGAAGCTGGGCCAGGTCACGAGGTTCGCAAGCGATGAATTTTGATATCCGACCGCGCCGCTCAAAGTCAGCGCCGGAAAATAGGCTGCCTTCGCGACGCCGATCTGCGCGTTGAGCTCGGCCACTCGACGCTCAGCGGCGGCGATGTCCGGACGACGTTCGAGCAGGTGGGATGGAACATCTAGCGGAATGGCTTGCGGTTTCGCCGTCAGGGGTTCGGCGGCAATCGAGAAGCTCGAAGCCGGTTTGCCGACGAGGAGCGCGATTGCGTGTTCGAGTTGGGCGCGTTGGATGCCGATGTCGGTTGATTGAGCGGCCGTGGTATTCAGTTGCGTTTCGGCCTGGGCAACATCCTGATCGGAGGCGATTCCGGTGTCATAGCGGATTCTCGTCAAGTTGAACGATTCCCTGTAAGCGAGCACGGCTGAATCGAGAAGTTGCTTTTGGGCATCCAGAGCTCGAATCTGAAAATAATCCGACGCCAGTTCGGCTTTGACTGTCAGCCGGACGTTTTCCAGATCGGCAAGCGCGGCCTGCGCTTCAAATGAGTTGGCCTTTACTGTATTACGAATACGTCCCCACAAGTCCAGCTCCCAGGAAGCATCGACCGGCAGGGAATATTCCGTGAAAGTAGAGTTGGCCGTCGTAGAACCCGACTGATTTTGTGGCGACGCCAGCTTCGCTCTTGTAATTGAAGGACTCGTTGTGACGACCGGGAAAAGCTGCGAACGAGCCTGTTTCACAACCGAGCGCGCGGCAAGAAAGTTTGCGAGCGACAAGGCGACGCTCTGGTTTGAAACGTTCGCTTCTTCTTCGAGCTCATTCAATTTCGAGTCGTTGAATACCTCCCACCATTTGCCACGCAACGCGTTATCTTTCGGCTCGGCGGTTTTCCAGCCATCGACCTGGGGAAAGTTATTCGTGGTCAATTCCCTGAATGCCCGGGGAGCTTCGACCG
>JAQGOX010000859.1 GCA_028293365.1 Verrucomicrobiales bacterium
ACACGGAGCCGGCGATTTCCAGTGCTATACCTTCTCCATGGAAATAATGATACGGCCGCGGGTTGGACTGATGTCGGAAAAGCCAACTTCATTCTTGATAACCTGATCGCTGAACACAAAGCGGAGCCAATGATCGTTGTGATGCCATGGGGACATGCCGTTCCGATCAATGCGGGTCGTTCAGACAATACTGCGGTTTTCGAGCGCTACCTGCTGGACGAGATCATTCCGCAAGTTGAGAAAAAATATCGCGTTGCGAGAGGCCGTGAGAACCGGGCGCTGTTTGGCCTGTCAATGGGAGGCGGTCAGGCACTCCAAATCGGTTTCAAACATCTCGATTCCTTCAACGCCCTCGCCTCTTTTAGCGGGGCCGTTCCGAATGATTTTGAGCTTAAATTCAAAAGTGAACTCGAAGATTCACGTGGAACGAATCGGAAGCTGAAGGTTCTTTGGATAGGCTGCGGCGAACAGGATGAGTTATTTAATCGGACGACACGACTCGACGAGATTCTGAATGCGCACGGCATTAAACATACACTGCTAGCGCTTCAAGGGCGGCACAACTATGACGTCTGGAGAAAATGCCTGGCGCAAACGGCTCCTCTGTTGTTCCGGAAGAATTAGGGTCCTTTGCCAGGTGCATCGGCGTCTGGCATTGGGTTGGAGGGCGCGTCGGTCTGTCTGCGGATGAGACTTCGGCCGCCCACAAGACGCTCATTGTGCAATCCACCATCGAGTTCGGGAGGACACTCGGCCAGATCATCAGGAGTGTCGAAATGTTTCTGCAGCCAGGATAGCTCTCGTTCCCGCGCCGCCCTCGGAAGACGCGCCCAGTTGGCTTGCTCCTGGCCCAATATGCGGGCCAGATGTTCGTAATACTCTTCCGGATAGATTGGGTCGTCGGAGTTCATGGGAGTAGTTCACTGTGAATCGCACACTTGCCTCACGCAGATGTCTTTGCAGCGTTTCAACAAATTTAAGCGGTTCACCCACGGGTTATGTCCAGAGTTGCCGATACAGCGTTCGGTACGGAACGGTTCCGCAGATATGCTCGAGACCTAAAGCATCGCCGTCAACCAGATCAGCGATGGTTCTCGCCTCTTTTATATGTCCTATCATGGGCCCGGGCACTGTCGTTTCAAAGGCGATACAACTGTGACCTCCGGAGAACATGCCTTGGCAAAGCGCTCCTCTGTTGCTCCGCAAAAAATAGCCTGTATCTCCCACTCGTCCCATCGGCCTGCTTCTAATAAAAAAGCAGGCGCGTCCGAAAACGCGGCCTGCTCAATCGACATTGCGTAAAAGCCAATTAAGGCGCTGGATTTTTCAAGCGGAAGAATCGAGCCGCTCCGGTTATCGAAACAGTTACGGTGTTTTGGTTTCCGCTTGGAATCACCGCTTCAGTCGCAGTGGTGTACCCCGTGTCAGCCTGTGCGGATGATTCGAGAATGAAGCCGACGGCAGCGGTTGGCCATGAAATGACCACAGTATTATTGACGCCAGCCGCGACCGTCAGACTCGGACCCTCGTTCCCACCCAGACCATATTTTTTCCGCAGATAATCATGAATCTGGTTTCGTTCCGTTTCCGTAAGGCCACGGTTGTAAATCACGATTTCAGCAATGTCTCCCATCATGCGCGTGAATTGGTCTCCGCGGGTACCAATCAACAACGGGTCTCCCGCGTCCGTCGGAGTTACTGTGATGTCCCCGGAGCCGTTTGGCTGATTGTCCACGTAGTGTGTGATCGTTGTTCCAACCATATCCCAGCCAACAATTGCGGGTGTGTTGGCAGGAACCGGTCCGTCGCCCTGGAAATTAGCGATACCGCCCGCTCCGCCTCTAAAGACATTCGGAACCCCGGACGAAGGCAGTGTATAATAGTCACTCGGTCGGGGTTGGTTCCCGGCCGTCTTCGCCCAGACAGCCCGAAAGGTGTCAAAGTTTTCGAAACGCACCACAAAGAACGTCGAGATATCGCCGGTTATAGCAATACTAGGTGAGCTGTTCACAACCAGCTCATCCTTCACCCCGTTGAAACGGACGACCGGTTGGCCATTGAGAACGCTGGGAACCAGGGTGGGAGCGGTGCCCAGCTCGGAATTCGCAATCGCCGTGTTGAAATTACCAGAGGAGTCATCCCATTTCGAGATGACTCCGCCGTCGGCAGTCACGCCCTTATCGGCCCGCAACCACAATTCCAGCCCATCGGCCGGAATTGGGAGGGGAGCGGTGGCGCTGGCTTTAATGTGGACGGGCGCCGAAGTGGTGCTTATCCCAAAATTATCGAATGCAACAGCCGTTAAAGTGATATCCGCAGTGGTGGTCGGACTCAAAGTCGCCGAATAAGGAGCGTTGGTTGAGGGAGAAATGAGCGCGCCGTTGGCATAGAATTCCACACGACTGACTGCGCCGTCAGCATCACTCGCATTGGCGGTGATCGAAACCGTTGCGGGGACGGTGACCTGGAGGCCCTCCGCAGGTGCCGTTAGATTCACGATTGGCGCCGTGTTTTTTGGCTGGAGGGTCGCAATCGTATATTTTGCGCCGAGGTATTTAACCAGGTCACTCCTTCCGGCATCGTCGAGTGATGCGTCAAAGATCAGGATTTCAGCGATGTCTCCTTTCATGCGAGTGAATTGGTCTCCCCGTGTCCCAATTAGCAGTGGCGTTCCGCCATCGGCCAATGCGGCGGTAATTTCCCCGCTACCGAACAAACGTCCATCGAGAAAATGAGTTACATGAGTGCCCTGTTGTCCGAATCCAAGAAGTGTCGGGCTATTAAGAGGAACCGCCCCCGCTCCATCGACAGAGCCGAGCTGCTGCAAATCGGTGCCACGATAGAATCTGGGGATAGCCGAGCCGGGCAGAATGTAATAATCCGTAGTTGCGGGCGCATTGCCGGTTGTTTTTGCCCATACCGCCCGGTAGTTGGCTGCATCATCAAATCGCACCACAAAGAACGAGGTGATATCGCCGGCAATTGCAATCGAATCGGAACTGGTCACACTCAAGTAATCATCGACTCCATCGAAACGCAGCGCGGGTTTGCCATTAATTGCCGAAGGGACAAGAACTGGGGTCGTGGTGTCACCCAAGTCACCCATCACTGCGTCATTCGTATTCCCAGACTGATCCTTCCACTGGGTCACGCTCCCGTCGGCACCGGCGGTCACTCCAGCGTCGGCCTTAAGCCAAAGTTTGAGACTTGAAGGAGCGGTATAGGAAGGCGCGCCGGTGCCGGTAAAAGTCACCGTGATTGGAGCTGAGATGGTTGACCCGTCCTTATCGTCCGTGGCGCGAGCGGTAAAAATGATGCTGCCAGCGCTGCTGACTGAAACCGGGAGAGAATAAGGAGGCGCTACGGCTGTCGCAAGGAGCGAACCATTCGCGAGAAAATCAACTTTTACGACTTTACCATCGGTGTCGGCCGCTGTGGCTGTGAGGGTAAAGTTCGTCGGGCTTTGCATCGAACCAGCCGCGGGAGCAGTCAGAGAAACCGTGGGTGGATCGTTCAAAATACCATATTTAGTTTTGAGGGAGTTCACTTCATTGATCAAATCATCTCCGGTCAATGCGACATTATAAATCACGAGCTCCGCCATATCTCCTTTGAATCGAGTGACAAAATCCTCTCGGGACCCGATGCGGAGGGGAAGACCCGAGTCGCCGGTGATAGTGGTCATGTCCGAGGATCCAATCGGCTGCCCGTTCAAATAGAGAGTGGCGGTCCCATTGGTAATGACGTAGCCGAGCACAACCCAGGTATTTGCTTTTACAGCTCGAGTGGATTGAAGATTTTTGTCATTAGGGCCATTTCCATCTCCGCGCCAGAGCGAAACAGTTCCGCTACCGGGGAGCAGATAGTAATCGAGCGGCGCCGGCTGATTTACACTCGTTTTACTCCAGACTGCACGATAGGTTGCAAAGTCTGTGAATCGAACCACGAAAAAGGTGGAAACATCAGCCGTTAAATCAAGAGTATCACTCGGAGCAACATCAAGATAATCATTCACTCCATCGAAACGAAGAACCGGTTTGCCATTCACCACATTCGTAACCAGTTTGGGTGCCAGATTCGGATCGGGTTGCAACGCGTCGTTATGGTTGGTTGTGCCGTCTGCCCATAGGGTCGTGAAGCCATCCGTATCGGCGGTCACCAAATGGTCCGCCTGCAAAAGCAGGACCGGTGCGGGCTGCTGTGCCCTAATTTGGGATGGGTTTAGCGCAAGCAGGCTATACAATAAAACGGGAACAGTGATTTTGAATGATGAAAGTCTCATAATACTCCATTTGTTTCCTGTAACTTCCGGGGATGCCAGCAGAGTATCGAGAATGGGAGGCGTGCCAAGAAAAATATACTGGGCGGCCAGCGTTTACCTGGCGGCTACGTCCAGAGCTGCCGGTCCAGCGAGCGATACTGAATTGCTTCTGAGATATGTTCGCTACTCAGAGCATCGGCATCAACGAGGTCAGCGATGGTTCTCGCCACCTTTAAAATCCGATCGTAGGCGCGGGCACTTAGATTCATATCGGCCATGGCATATTTTAGCAGATCCATCGTTTCTTCGGACAGTGCGCAAAACTCCTTCAGCTCCCGGCTGCCCATGCGAGCGTTGCAGGTCACTCGAGGGCGTCCCTTGAATCTGGACTGTTGACGGGCCCTGGCGTGGATAACCCGCTCACGGATTTTCGCCGAGGATTCACCAGCCTGCTCACTGGCGATTTCACGGAACCGAACGGGCGGAACTTCTACATGCAAATCGATTCGATCAAGTAGCGGTCCCGAAATACGGCCGAGATAATTTTGAACCTCACGCGGCGTGCTGCGGGACTCGTGCGGCATCTTCCCATCGGGAGTTGGATTCATCGCGGCGATCATCATAAATTGAGAGGGAAACGTCATCGACCCGGCCGCGCGTGAGATGGTGACGCGGCCCTCTTCCAGCGGCTGCCGCAACGTTTCGAGAACGTTACGCTTGAATTCGGGTAGTTCGTCCAGGAAGAGGACGCCGTGATGGGCGATGGAAATCTCTCCAGGTGTCGGGCTGGCGTTGCCGCCGAGCAGCCCTGCATCGGACACCGTGTGGTGTGGCGCGCGAAATGGGCGTTGCGTAACCAAGGCCTGTCCGGGAGGAAGGAGCCCAACGATGCTATGGATCTTGGTGGTTTCGAGTGCTTCTTCCAGCGTGAGCGGGGGCAGGATGGTGGGCAGGCGTTTGGCGAGCATCGATTTACCTGTGCCGGGCGGTCCGATTAAAAGGGCATTATGCCCTCCGGCCGCTGCGATTTCGAGCGCACGTTTGACCGATTCCTGCCCTTTAACCTCAGCAAAATCCAGTTCGTCATCGTTCGCGTAATCAAACACTTTTCCGAGATCGATCTTGAGGGGTGCGATTTTAGTCTGGCCTTCGAGGAAATTCGTAGCTTCGCGTAAATTTCGAACCGGAAAAACCCTCAACCCTGCGACTACGGCAGCCTCCGGTGCGTTCTCCACGGGAACCAACAATCCCAGCTTGCCGTCGGCACGTGCGCGCAGAGCGATCTGCAGAACTCCTTTAATCGGGCGAATCGCGCCTGTGAGTGCAAGTTCACCGACGATCATGAAGTTTTCAAGCTGGTCCGTCTCAACTTGTTCACTCGCGGCAAGAATTCCGATCGCAATGGGGAGATCAAAACTAGGACCCTCCTTTTTAATATCGGCAGGAGCGAGATTGATGGTGGTTTTGCCGAGAGGGTGTTTAAAACCGGAGTTACCCATAGCCGTGCTCACCCGATCGCGCGATTCCTTTACCGCCGCGTCAGGCAATCCGACGATCACTACCAACGAGTCACCCCAGCCTGAATCGACTTCCACCTCGACTGGATATGCGTCAATCCCCTGAACCGCTGCGGAACAAACCTTTGCCAACATCGCAATGTTATGAATCAGCTAAATGCTTAGTGCAATCTGTTTTGTCGCAATATTATGGTCTATACTTAGCACGATTTTCGGCACTCGGTTCAACCCGGGTTCCATGATTCAAATCGCGGCCGGGGTCGTGCGCGCGCACCGACCAGCTAGTCGATCACATTTGTCCCTTCAGGTCCAAATCCGCGCGTCGACTGTAGCCCCTGCATCTCTGGTGTATATTTTCCGTCTTCATATGCGACAATCAACGGACTTTCTTCTGTAGGAGCACCTGGGAAGCTGAGCGAAGCACAATAAAGCGAGAACAGCGCGGGCTTGCTCCTCATCGGCACCACATCGCGGATTGTTATCAGCTTGAACCCCACATCAGTCACCAGTTTGATGCACCTGCTTTTCTGCCGAAACGGAAAACAGAACACGAACATGCCATCGTCAGTAATGTGCCGTTTGGCAGCCCGCGCGTAATCACCGACATCGCCTCTAAGTTCGAACCGCGCATGCGCTTTTTGTAAATCCTCCGGCAACGATCCAGTCCCAATCGGAAAGTAGGGAGGACTTCCCGTAACAAGCGGAAACCGTTCACCTAAATCCAGGTCCCGAATATCCGCGTGAATCGCCCGGACACACGTGCTTAGTCCATTCCCCAGGATGTTCTCGGTAAGCAGTCTGTAACTAATCTCCTGAGCCTCGACACACGTCAACTCCGCCCCCTGGCCGAGTGCCCAAAGCACGGCAAGGCCGACCGTTCCAATCCCAGTGCCCAGATCGAGCGCCTTTTTTACCGGGGGCGCTTTCTGGAGCGCATACCATGAAGTAGTGGCGTCATCGATTCCGTGACGGTGTCCATTTCTCCTCTGGAAAATTCGGTAAGACCCAACCAAACCTGAAACAAATAGTTCCTCGCCCATCTCTTTCTCAAGAGACGGGAGTCGCGAAACGAAACGCTGATGAATTGTTGAGGTCATGGCCAAGTCCAAAAGCAACGTGAGATAAAACGCCCGTTCCGGCCAGCGGATTCACTTGCTGCTGACCAGAGGCTGAATGGCAGGAGCATTAATTGAGTCTCTTGGCGGAACCATGACCTCGATTTGCTGGCTACACGCAAGGAACCAAGGTGGTGGATTTTTATTCCACCCTCCTTTCGAGCTGAAATACATTTCCGTTGGTTCCGTCGACTCTCACGCGCTGCCCTGTGTTAAGGCTTGTCATGCAGCCGCGCACACTCATAACCGCCGGAATTCCCATTTCACGGGCAGTTACCGCA
>JAQGOX010000495.1 GCA_028293365.1 Verrucomicrobiales bacterium
AATAACGCAATCATTGATATCGACTTCTCCCTCCAGCCATTGCGCGATGAAACCGGCGAGATTGTCTTTCTCGTTCCTTCCGCCTCCGTCATCACCGAGCGCAAACTGGCCGAGGCGGAAATTCGCGACGCAAACGAAAAATTTCGCCAGTTGGCGGACAACATTTCGGATGCCTTCTGGATCCGTTCACCGGATTTTAGTGAAGTGCAATACGCCAGTCCCGCGTTTGAGAAAATCTGGGGGCGTTCGGTGGAAAGCCTGAAAGCTGATCCGCAGCAGTGGCCTGACTTAATTTTCGCCGAAGACCGGACCCGGGTGTTAAAAAGTTTTTCGGAACTCACCGATGATGCTCCAAGTTTGGACATTGAGTATCGAATCGTTCGACCGGGCGGCGAGATTCGCTGGGTTCGCGCCCGAGTTTTTCAAGTACGGAATGCAACCGACCGGCTCATTCGGCATGTTGGGGTGGTTACCGACATCACCGAATGGCATCAAGCGACTGATGCGCTCCGCACAAGTGAAGCGGGATTCCGTACTCTGGCGGAAGCTATGCCGCAAATCGTTTGGGAAACGCAAGCGGATGGCCGGAACATATACTTTAACCAACAGTGGATGGATTACACGGGCCTGACCCTGGAGGAAAGTCAAGGAGAGGGCTGGATCAAACCCTTTCACCCGGAAGATCAAGAGGAGGCGCGGTTGTCCTGGCAGACCGCCACGGAGACGAAGGAAACTCATTCGATGGAATGCCGCTTGCGCCGCGCGGATGGAGTTTATCGCTGGTGGCTGGTTCGAGGCGTGCCCCTGCAAGACACCGCGGGCCAAATTATAAAATGGGTGGGAACCTGCACCGATATCCACGAACTTAAGGTCGCGCAGGAGAAGATGAGTCAACAAGCCGCGCTCCTGGACGTTGCACAGGATGCGATTCTGGTCAAAGACCTCGAAGGCCGGATTATCTACTGGAATAAGGGCGCCGAACGAACCTATGGCTGGACGAGTGAAGAGGCAATTGGCTCCTCCTCACTCGAATTGTTACAGCAGGAACCAGTCGCCCACCAGAAGGGGCGGACGATGCTCCTCGCCCATGGTAGTTGGCAGGGCGAAATGATCAGTCGATCGAAGGCTGGAAGCGAGATCATCGCGGATGTTCGCTGGACTTTGGTCAAGGACCCGCACGGGCAGGCCCAATCCGTTCTTGCCATTCACACGGAGATTACTGGGAAAAAGAAGTTGGAGGCTCAATTTCTGCGTGTGCAACGGATGGAAAGCATCGGGACCCTGGCCAGCGGCATTGCGCACGATCTGAACAATGTGCTCGCTCCCATCATGATGTCACTGGAGATGTTGAAGGATTTGGCGCCGGGGCCGGACGCTCAAAAATTTTTGGACATACTGCAGAGTTGCGCGCAACGGGGGGCGAACTTGATCAAGCAGGTGCTTTCCTTTGCGCGAGGGGTGGAGGGCAGGCGGATGCCGGTTAACGTCGTTCATATCCTCAGTGATATCGAGAATATTATTCGGGATACCTTCCCGAAGAATATCGATTTCCAGTTTGAGCGCCCGCGCGAGCCCGGGGCGGTGCTCGGCGATCCGACGCAATTGCACCAGGTGTTCATGAATCTATGCGTCAATGCGCGCGATGCGATGCCACTTGGAGGAAAATTAAAGGTAACGATCCAGCATGTGATGGTGGATGAAATCTACGCGGACATGAATTCGGATGCGAAACCGGGACCGTACACGATAGTCCAAGTGGAGGACACCGGTTTGGGGATTCCGTCGGACATTAAGAGCAAGATTTTCGAGCCGTTTTTTACCACCAAGGAAATCGGAAAGGGAACGGGACTCGGATTGTCCACCACACTGGCCATCATCAAAAGCCACGGCGGCTTTATCAATCTCTACAGCGAGATGGGCAAAGGGACTCAATTCAAAGTTTACCTGCCGGCTACTCCGGCGGCAAGAGACGGTACCGAGCCTGCCATACGACCTGCATTGCCTCGCGGGGAGGGGGAACTTATTTTGGTGGTGGACGACGAGGAACCGATTCGCACCGTCACGTCGAAGACGCTGGAGCGGTTTAATTATCGATGCGTGCTGGCGGCGAATGGGGCGGAAGCCATCGCGGTCTATGCGAGGCGCGGATTCGAAATCGCACTGGTGCTGACGGATATGGCGATGCCCATCATGGATGGACCCGCCACGATTGTGGCCCTGCGCTCCTTGAATCCCCACGTGAAGATTATCGGTTGCAGCGGCCACGCCTCCACTAATGGGGTTGCCCAGGCGCTGAGCGCCGGCGTGCTGCATTTTATCCCCAAGCCATATACAGCCGAAACGTTGATAAATCTTTTGCACACTTCGCTGTCGCCCGAAGATGAAAAGAAGCCCGTCCAGCCGTCGCCTTATTTTCACAATCAACCTTGAAATCGGTAAAGTCAGTTGTTCCATGTGGTGTTTCTTTCATGCCTACAAAATCCTTCCCCAGCACCAAGACGACGGTCAGCCAGAACAAATGGCCGGATGAACAACTGAAAAGTTCATTCAACGAAATTCGCGACCTAAAAACCGCGCTGGACGAGCACGCCATCGTCGCCATCACCGATCCGCAGGGAAAAATAACTTACGTCAACGACAAGTTCTGCGGGATCTCAAAATACTCTCGCGA
>JAQGOX010000913.1 GCA_028293365.1 Verrucomicrobiales bacterium
AAACCGTCGGTAAAAACCCGCTGCTCCAACAGGCGCTGCCACCGCTGGGCTGGCCTCCACCCGAAAGCAAGACTACGAATCCCGGCAATTCCTGGCTTTCGCTACCCAGTCCATAAGTAAGCCATGATCCCATGCTGGGTCGTCCGATTTGAGTCGAGCCGGTGTTGAGAAAGATTTGGGCAGGGGCGTGGTTGAATGCATCGGTGACCATTGATTTCACCACGGTGATTTCATCCGCAACCGTCGCGAGATTCGGCAGCAACTCCGACAGCTCAATGCCGCCTTTTCCATGCTTTTGAAATTTCCAGGGCGTAGCCAAAATTTTTGGCACGCCTTTGATGAAGGCAAACTTCTCGCCCTTGATCATCTCAAGCGGAACCGGCTTCATATTCAGTTCGGCCAGCTTGGGCTTGTAGTCGAACAAATCGAGCTGGGAAGGAGCGCCTTCCATGAACATGTAAATCACGCGCTTCGCTTTCGGCGTGAAATGGGGCTGTTTCGGCAGCAATGGATTGATGGCTCCGGCAAAAAGCTTTTCGTTCAATAACGAAGCAAGGGCAAGCGAGCCTATGCCGCAGGCGGACTTGCCGAAAAACTGGCGGCGAGTCATCGCATGCAACTTTGCAGAGGATAAATTGTGAGATTGGCAATTCATATCTGGGGCCGCCTAGCTTTTCGTGATTGTTTCATCGAGGTTGAGTAGAACATTAGCGACTACCGTCCAGGCGGCCAGTTCAGGGACGTCAAAGCCTTCCATTGGTTTTGCGCCCGCGCCGAACGCCATTTCAACAGCGGCTTTGGCGTCCAATTTATAATGCTCCAATTCTGTGTTATAAAGTTTGACCAATCTTTCAACTTCCTGGGGTGCGGGTTTCCTCGTGAGGCATAGTCGAAATGCAAGCGAGACTCGCTGTTCGGGTTCCGGGGCGCTGTTGCTGGCAACTTTGCGCGCGAGTACTTGGGCAGCTTCAATAAAGGCCGGGTCGTTTAACGTGCTGAGGGCTTGCAGTGGCGTGTTCGTGCGGGGACGACGGGCGGTGCAGACTTCGCGGCTCGGAGCATCAAACGATGCGAAGGTCGGATAGGGCGAGGTACGTTTCGCGTAGGAATAAAGGCCGCGGCGATAACGGTCGTCGCCTTCGCTGGTGGTCCATTTCTCATCGCCGTAAATTTGAGTCCAAATACCGTCCGGCTGTGGTGGATAGACGCTGGGCCCACCGACCTTCCGTCGGAGCAATCCGCTGACTGAGAGGGCAATGTCACGGACGTTCTCGGCAGGAACACGAAAGCGCGGTCCGCGCGCGAGCCAGCGGTTCGACGGATCTTTCTCCTCCAATTCAGGAGATATGACGGACGACTGTTGATATGTCATAGAGGTGACAATTGTGCGGTGCAGGGCTTTCAAATTCCAACCGGTGGCCATGAAATCGGCGGCAAGCCAGTCGAGCAACTCGGGATGGCTGGGAGAAGCACCCTGGGTTCCGAAATCTTCTTCTGTCTCGACGAGACCTTTACCGAAGTATTGTGCCCAGACTCGATTGACCATCACGCGGGCGGTGAGCGGATTGTTCGTCGCAACCAACCACCGAGCCAGACCGAGACGGTTGGTTGGTTCCTGATCTTCGGAAATGCCAAAAATCGCGGGAACTCCCGGTGTTACTTTTTCACCTTTGTTGGAGAAATTTCCGCGCGCGAGTACGAACGTATCGCGCGACTGTGCCTTCTCCTGCATAACCAGAGTAGAGGGGATTCTTCGCTGCAATTCGTCCAGCTCTTTTTTCTTTGCGGCCAACATTTCCCGGGATTCCTTAAGCGCCGGTGAAATCGTTCGGTAATAGGTCGCCAGATTTATTTTATCCGCCTCGGAACGATCGAGAGGAGCGATCGCGAGAATTTTGAGAGTGGGCGCCGGAATCAATGGAGCGGCTAAGGGCGTTTCATTGGTGGTTACCGAAATCCGGAATCTTCCAGGATTTGCGGTTCCCCACTGAGTTCCATTCTTCAAGGTTATTGTCAGTGTTCCCCCACTCGCAAAACTGATGGGAGTTTCGGGTTCCAGTTCAACGTAACGCTCGACGCGACCTTTCTCAGTTCCGGCGTCAACAGCCCAACCGGTCCCATTCTTACCGTCGATCAGATTCGTAGCGCTGTGGCCATTTTGGGTATAGTCAGCAACAGCCGTTTTAAACTTAACGGCTCGGGTCGCGGAGGGCTGATTTAATGGAGCGGCGGTAACATCCACCGCGCTCACGACAAAACTGCCATTCGCGTCGCGCCCGGAGCTATGTTGAGGCAAGGACTCGTCCGGTAACACTTCAAGCCGCAACGCGGTAATTTTGGAACTCGGGGTGTTAGCGACGACAATATAGGTGTCGTTCGTCGGATTATTGCCTCCGACAAGCAAGGATTTGTCCGAGAGCTTTGTGATAGTCGCACCACCACTGGAAAGGAAACCTGCGGGATCAAGTGGAATCCAATGGGGCTGTACGGTCGCCGTTTTATATTCCCACGAAGCTTGCTCGGCTTCGAGCTGCGGTGTGGGTGTTTCCAGAACTTTTTCGAGGCGTGCGACCTCCGGCTGTAACTCTGCTCTTTTTGCTGCCTGTTCCTTTGAAGGAACCTCAAGCTGCGGCTCGTCGCAATTATTGAAGTAGGCCATGAACCGATAATATTCCTTGATTGTGAACGGGTCGTATTTGTGCGTATGGCACTGGGCGCAATTCAAAGTGGAACCGAGCCAGACCGTCGCGGTCGTATTAACACGATCAACGATTGTCTCCATGCGAGACTGTTCCTTATCCACCCCACCCTCGGTATTGAACATCGTATTTCGATGAAAGCCGCTGGCAACTTTCTGTGACTCGGTGGCGTTGGGAAGTAAATCGCCTGCGATCTGTTCGATCGTAAACTGATCGAATTTCATGTTCTGATTCAACGCATTGATCACCCAATCGCGATAGGGCCACATTTTGCGGCCCGGATCCTTTTCGTACCCATGGCTATCAGCGTAACGAGCCAGGTCGAGCCAGAGACGCGCCCAATTCTCCCCGTACTGTGGTGATGCAAGATAATGTTCGATCATCTTTGAGTAGGCCTCAGGGGTGGCATCGGCAAGAAACCGGTCCGCTTCCTCAAGCGTGGGAGGGAGTCCGGTCAAATCCAGGCTCATGCGGCGCAGCAATGCCGGGGCGTCAGCGTGCGCGGAAGGTTTGAGGCCCTCTTTTTGGAGTCGCACTAAAACAAATCGATCGATCGGATTCTTTGACCATGCAGGGTCCTGCACGCCTGGAAGCGGAGCCTTAACTGGAGGAAGATAGGCCCAATGCTTCTTCGCCGGAACTTCGGCAGCAGATTCCGGCCAGATCGCGCCTTCGTCGATCCACTGGCGGAGCGTTTTAATCTGATCCGTCGTAAGATGATCACCCTTTGGCGGCATGACCTCGTCCGGATCGGTCGATGTCACTCGTGCGATAATGCGACTTTCGCCGCTCTTTCCGGGAATCCACTCTGGCTTGCCTTCATCGCCGCCGCGAAGAGCAGCTTCCTTCAAATCAAGCCGCAATCCGTTCTTCTGTTTCTTCGCACCATGACAATCATAGCAGCGCGATTCGAAGATCGGCTTAATATCGCGCGCATAATCCATGGGCGCTCCGGAGCCCGATTCCGCGGCCAATCCAACGCCAGCCAAACCGGCGAGAATGAGGCCGGCAACCATCGATAAATGACAATTGGTAAACATGCTTTTGGGACGCGCCATCATACACCAGAAACCAAAACCTCAAAGCGGAAAGCGCAGGCTCCCGCAGATTGTAAGACGCTCAGAATGTATACCAAATTCAGAAGCTCGCCGAACGTTCCCCGAACATTTTTTGCTGTAGAACTCAGAAACGCACCCCATCGGCTGGTCGATTTCGACGTAAACCGACGTTCCCTGCTCCGTTTAAGATTTCAGGCTCGCTTCAATTAACGATCGGAAAAAAGATCGTGTGAGATCGTGTGAGATCGTGTGAGATCGTGTGAGAGCGTGTGAGAGCGTGTGAGAGTGTGTGAGAGTTGCGGGCTCCCTCCGTCCAAAGCGCGGAGTGACTGGTTTTTGGCAGAAAGATGGGGGCAGAGTGCGCCAAGAGAAGGACGCAAATTCTGAGGGTGGAAGTCCCTCAAGGCCGAGGCGGCGAGGAGCTGTCGCGGTATTCGGAACGAAAGAACTGAATGCAAAGACCTAACCAGTCAG
>JAQGOX010000012.1 GCA_028293365.1 Verrucomicrobiales bacterium
TTGACTCTATATTCTCTGTTATTCATCGTTGTGGAGCGGAATTATTTCGGATGTGATTTCAGATATCGGTCAACTGAATCCGTCGCACGTGGTTCCCCGAGATTTGCATCGACTCGATTATCCAATACGGCACGCACCATTCTCCTTTCCATACTTGAAACTCAGAATCCCGAGGTGAATTGATGACAGGCAAGTATCGCCCGCCATGTAGTTATCTAACCCTCCCCTTCGATCACCACTGACCGTATTCCGCGAATAAACTAAAGCAAGTACAATGCCGAAATCAGCAATATCAGAAGGACGATCGCGCCGCTTCGATTGAGCCAAATCGTAACCTCTTGGGTAAGGAATCCGATTTCTCGGTGCGACTCGAAAACCCGATGACCGACGTGAATTACCACTGCTGAATAAAACGTGAAACCACCCATCCAAAAGCAAATCCCGATCATGCTCACGTATCGCAGAAGTGACTGGAAAATGGAGTCGGTGCCTTTCGTGCGAGCTCTTGGTTCAACTGGCTTTTTTTCTAATGCTGATTCGTCGTTCATCATGATGAACTTGTTAAGGCCAACCTGAAGACGGTAAATGAATTGGCGCATCTGGCAACAGCATGCAATCGCAGTCATCGTCCGCAACCAGGGCTTTTGATCCTATTCGTGTTTCGGAACAATTGTCCCCAACGCAAAAATCGGATCGGGGAATTGATTTCGCTGCAAGCGCTATTCCCTGCAATCCATAGCCAGCACCTAAAACACCAAACCGTCCAAAGCCCATCCCTCTACTCGGGAGGAGAGGGTAGGGAGAGGAGCCCAGCAGTTCTCATTTTGGCCGAACCGGAAGCGCCATAGGCGCGGCATATTTGTAGGAACGAGCCAAAAACTACGTCCCAGCCCCATCGGGGCGGCATAATCAGAATCCGTTCCGACACAATGAGAATTGCTGTTTAAAAGCTCGCTGGCATATAATTTGTTCCGGAAATGTGAAGTCGCCCCTTCAAACGTCCTGCAAAGGCGAGGTTGTTTACAATTACGCCTATGATATCGCCTACGAAATGGGGCGTATGCCCATTCGCGAATTGCTCGGTCACACGGTGGCCGAATTTTCAACTCAGAAGAGGCAGACGTGGCTAACCGAGCACGACCTTTTGACCTGGATCGCAGTGCAGGTGATTTGTCCCGCCATCACCGTTTTAACCGACAGTTTCGTCGGCTGGTCACCGCAGGGAAGGATTGGAGAATCTCAATTTACCATCATGCCATTGGTCCATCGTCTATTTTGAGATTTGACAGGGGGGCTGGGTGGACGTTGCTATACATTAACCGTGAAAGAGAACAGCTGTAGGTCATTGCCGCACGCCATGAAGACTCGCACCACTATCGTTCTGGCTGCTGTCGGTTTGCTTGTCGTGGTCGTCGAGTGGAGATTTGCAACGTGGATGGGGGCGACTTCCGCCATTCACAATTACCACGGCATTTGCAACGGGGGTGTCGGTGATCCATATCGGGACTTTATCCACCAGCTTCGCACGATTGCAGAGAACGGCGACACCAACAGATTGGTGACCGTATTACGCCGTGCCGATAAGCGCAGCCGCGACATCTACGATGTTTGGCTTGGTGACAGTTTGAGTGAATATCATGATGCGTATCGTAAAAGCATCGATGAGATACTCAAATAAGTGGCCTAAGCATGCGTTGCAGCGAACAGTGGCGGGCCATCGCTGAACTTTATATGTTGGCTGACAGCCCCATGACGACATACTTACCATCTTGGGAAGGCGTCAGCGCCATGGCATTGCTGTCGTCGACACTTTGCTTCGTTAGCCGTTATGCATAAACGCATCTTTTTCCTTCTATTGCTCGCCTTCAGTAGTTGCCGCTCGCCTAATCGATCTAATGGGACCACCGAGAACTTTGCACAGTTTTTCATCTCCGAGGTCCGTGCTCGCGGTGGCCGGACACTTCAAGTTGAGCCGTTGCCAGTGATCAAGGGCCGTTGGCGAGTTGAGCGCGATGAGTTCGGATTTCAAATTCATATCTTCAGCGTCGAGTTTGAGTTGGTCGATTCATTCATGACAAACGTCCTTGGCGCGCCGAAGATTACAGTCCAAGAAAATCTGGATGGCTATCCCCAAAGAATGTATGACAGTAAAATTTCTGGCATGCACATCCAGCTCGCTCGGAAAAAAGGAGAGATCTCTGTCGTCGCAGTCGGCCCGAGAAAGGGCATCCCCAAAAAAGATTAGCATGGGACGGATTGCGCAAGTGTCGGGCACTGGCCTTTCGGGGCGCTTTCCCGTGCAATAAGGACCAATGAAACGTCGTTTAATAATTGGTTTGATATGTTTGATAGCTTTCTAGCAAGTGTCAGCCATTAAGGCATTTGTCCACAGAAAAAACGCTGTCCTCTTCGGTTTTTTTGCCGATTACTTCTGGCGGTTTTGAACTCATTTTACAGGCTTTGAATCGGGCCTGCGTTTTCGTTCGTTTTGATTTCGAATCTGCCAGCGGAAATCAGCGAGGCGATTCGTTCAGTCAGCCATCTAAGCCATGGTCAACCCAGAGATTTTCCCATCTCTCCCACTGATGTTAGCTAGTATTAATCGCTCATGCCACGCCGGATTTGGATCGAGGGATCTAATCACGTCATGAGTCGCGGTTACTCACGGGATGAAATTTGTTAGGACAAAGTTGATCGACACGAGTTTCTAAAACGACGGCCGCCGCCTGCCAGAAGACTGCTTGGGAGGGCCATGTATTGCTTACCGATGGAACAGCTTGGGTTCGTATGCCGCGGCACTCGAACATCGGCCCTGATGGATCCGGGTGGATCGATTGCTCGGCGCGCACGGCATTCCGCAGGACAGCGCGGCTGGACGCACGGAGTTTCTCTTGCGTATGGAAACCCGGCGAGCCGAAGAAGTGGGAAAATCTGGTTCTTCCGGGAAGTTGGGGCTTTTCGCAGGAATG
>JAQGOX010000082.1 GCA_028293365.1 Verrucomicrobiales bacterium
CACCCATTTCGTGAAGTTTGCTCCAGGCGAGATAACGAGTCGCATTGTTCGGAGATCTCAAAGCCTCCACCAGGCCATCCGTCGATTTCAGATCGAGGCGGGGTAGAAGTTGTTTGTTTCCCTTAGGCGCCACGCGATAGATGCGACCGCTCATGGTATCGAGCTTCTGGTCGGCCATGAAATGTCCGCCGACCGCAGCATCATTCCAATCAGCGACATAAACGGAACCATCAGGAGCCGTGCAAACATCTGAGGGTCGGAACCAACTGTTGTTGTTGGTCGTCGTAAGGACATTGACGATGCTCGCTTTATAACCTGCTCCATCCGGCTTGACCGTGTAAGAGCGGACAACGCGTGGACCGGCATCGCAATGAATGATCGAGTGCTGGAAAACGGAAGGCAAAAGATTACCCTCGTAAAATAGAATTCCGGTCGGAGAGCCATTTCCAGTCTGGAGCAAATTCGGGACAACGCCTGGATCATTCAGATGCCAATGTTGTTCCGGTTTGTCTTTTTCCATATTGGTGCGCTTTTCGCCCCAATTCTTCCCGGTCATTTCATCGGTGTAACCGAAGTTACCGTAATCCATCACGTAGTTGATGCGCACGCCGCGGTTGCCGTCATCATCGTTATCGGATTGCCACATCGTTCCCATCGAATCGACGCAGACCTCGTAATTGTTTCGAAAATTATTACCGAGCACTTCGACATCGCTGCCGTCAATGTTGCAGCGGAAGACCATACCCTGACGGAACGGCTTGCCGCTCGCATTGATCTCGCGGCCTTCGCGATCCTTCACAGGAGTGCCATCGGGGCGCTTAAGCTGGCCACCGGCGTTGCCGAAATTGAAATAGAGTTTGCCATCAGGCCCGAAGTTGAAGGCGTGAATGGCGTGATCATGATCGACGCCGGAGATGCCGGTGAACAGAACTTCCTTTTTATCGGCCTTGTCGTCGCCATCGGTGTCCGTAAGAACGAAAACATTCGGGGCGCTCGAAACGATCACCTTGTTTCCGAGCACGCAAATACCAAGAGCGGTATTGATGTCGTTGCCCTGGTAAAAAGTGGTCGACTTATCGGCCAGACCGTCACCATTGGTATCTTCCATGATGACAATACGATCACCTTCGGGGCGCAGCTTGCCCCATTTTTGGAACAACCGATAATTCGCGCCTTCGGTCACCCAGACACGTCCGCGCGCATCGATGTCCATATCCGCGGGATTCACCACCATCGGTTCGCAGGCAAACAAAGTGGCTTCGAGCCCTTCTCCCACGGTTAACTCTTTGAGTTGAGCGCGCGCCGCCTCAACCCCAACACCTTCCGGATTTGCCCCTCGGGCCGCGAATACTGCGAGCGTCAGTGCGCAAACCGAAGCCAGATTTCGACGAAGTTTTCGCATTTATTTGCCTTTTGGATCGAGATTCTTCGTCAATTCTTCGGGAGATACGGAGCATTCCACGCCGTTAGCGGGAACTTCTGCTTTCGCCGTCCAAAGCATTGCGTTCAAGAAAAGCTTCCGGAAGTTTTCATTGCCCCAGTTCTTGTGAAAATGGGCGCCGGTAAAACCGAATCCGCGACCACCGTCCGGACGTTCGACCACCCAGGACAGGACCTCGTCACGGCCGCTCGCGGCGACAATATGAGGATAAGGCCCGCGGGGTGACGAACTGGCTCCTTTGCGAGTCTCGTCTGTTGGCTTGGCAACCAGGATTGATGTGACTCCCTGCATGTCGGGCCGGAAATGAATATTGTAGTACCATTCGTCGTTAACTGCGAAGGGCATCACACCGCGTGTAATGGGGTGCTCGGGAAGACTCTTGATTTCTGCCACCCAGTGCGGATTGGTCGAAACTCGATCTTCATAGTAACCACCGATCCAGTTGAGCAATTCAGGCCCGCCTTTGTCTTTGGGAACTTCGACCGCATAATGCGCGAACGCCAGGCCGACGCCATTTTTGGCCAATGCATCCAATTGCTTGAGATGGTCAGCCTGGACCACAGGATGCCCGCCACCGCCATCCATGAAGAAAAGAATAGAGTCCGCGTTATCAAAAGCGGTCGGGTCTTTGGGCCAGCCATTCAAGGAAAAGCCAGGAACCACGTTCGGCTGAGCGGCCAGACATTTGTAAAGCAACTGCACCCCGGCGTTGAATTCATGATCGCCGGGTCCGTGACTTGGGTGACCGGCAACGAGCAGGATTTTCTTTTTGTTATCGGTGAGCCTGGTTCGTTTCATCCGAAGATTCTTGAACTGGACGGTCATGGGAGGACCCGCGTGCAACTGCAAAGCGAGGATACCGGTGAATGAACGGGCTTTCGCTTCGTTATCAATCACGTCAATGGTCGTTTTACCATTAATAATGTGAGTGAGGTGATTGCCCTGGGCGCGAATCTCGTAATCGTTCCAATCCTCTTTCTTGATGGCCGCCTGGATATCCTCAGATTTACCGAAAGAACCGGTGACTTCTTTTTTGCCATCTTCACCAATGGTCACTTTCTGACCGCGCTCGGCGAGAATCCCGCGCATGCGTTCCTCGTATAGAATACCGGAATAGGTGTTACCGGCTTCGAAATCCGCCTGATAGCCACCGACGACCCAATTTCCGAAATCTTTGCTGCGGTATTGGACGCCAGAATTGCCGAAGCCTTTGTCGTCGCCAGGAACGATTTTGTAGGAGAAACGGATCTCGAAATCGTCGACTGTGCCATCGCGCCAGATCAGGAACGTATTGCCCTTAGCCGGGTTTTCGGCAGTGGTTTGGCCCATGATCGTGCCATCGCGCACGCTCCAGTGCTGGGGATCGCCATCCCAACCGCTCAGGTCGTGGCCATTGAACAAGGGTTTGAAGCCGGACTCATCCTCCACCGCGCTGGCGAAAGAGATGCTCGCAACAAGGAGCAGCAAAGACTTCAGAAAGGTTCGTTTTTTCATATCAATTCAAAATAGCTGGATCGCGAAGTTAACTGACGTTCGAAGGTGTAGGAAGATTCAGGGCGGATCGCATAAAGCGTAGGCGGAGGAACGGAAACGCAGATCGGTCTCCGAAAAGAACCAGATCTGCGATTAACCGGGCGACTCATGGAATCAAGTTGATTACTAGACTTGCAGGCGTGCTGCGGGTTAGTGCCCGGCGCACAGACCCGCGCTCCGCAGGTTTTGATTACCCTAAAGTTTTGCGCAGGAATTTAATGCCGTTGACTGCGATTTCATTGGTGGTGGGCTCGATTCGACGCCAGATCGCCGCAGCGCGGGCAATGACTTTAACATCAGTGGTGAACGATTCGATGACCACGTCGCCTTTATACTTCACGGCTTTGAGAGCTGAGGCGATTGGAGCCCAATCGATATGATCGTACCCAGGCGTGCCGCGACCGCTGCCGCAGGCATGGAAATGGCCAAGCAGATTGCCGACCTTGCGGATCGCTTTACCCTGATCTTTCTCTTCGATATTCATGTGGAAGGTATCGAGATGGATCTTAAGCGCTGGGCTGCCGACATCCTTCACCATTTGTAGCGCCTGGTCGGCAGTGTTGATGAAATCGGTTTCAAACCGATTGAGTGGTTCCAAACAAACCTGGACTCCTTTCTTTTGGGCGTATTTGCAAAGGTCTTTGAGGTTTTTAACGACTGTTTTCCATTGCTGTTTGTATTCCTTCTCAGGAACGGCGTCGGCGCGACCAACGGCGGAATAAACTGGCCCGATCAGGCTCGGGCAGCCGAGCACAACCATCTGGTCGATCAGCTTCTTCATATATTCGAGCCCGGTCTTTTGTTGCTCGGGCGTCCCGCGCAGATCGCGATCCGGCCCCATGCAGGCGCAGACAGAACCGCAAACGAGGCCGTTCTTATCGAGCTCGGCCTTCACGTGCGCGGGGTCGATATGCGAAGGGTCCTCCACGGGAATTTCGATGGTTTGAAAACCCCATTTTTTGAACTGCGGAAACAGTTTGGTGCTTTCGTTGGTGAATGGCGAAGTGAACAAAAATGTATTAATCCCAAATCTCATAGTGATGGACCTACGCTAGGGTTTTGGAAGGGGCAGGGCAAAGAGAATTTTGCGGGGGGAGCGACCATCCCGCACGCAGATTATTCTCGGACCGAAGCGAAGCTGCTGAGACCAGGCGATGCAGTATGAGGTTGTTCAAGGTTGTTCAAGGTTGTTCAAGGTTGTTCAAGGTTGTTCAAGGTTGTTCAAGGTTGTT
>JAQGOX010000111.1 GCA_028293365.1 Verrucomicrobiales bacterium
CACGGTTAATAGAAATCATAAATATCCCATTCCCCGATCGCTCTCAAATGGCACATAGAAACATCAATGTTGTCCAAATCCGAAGGTATAGTGATCCGAGCGATCGTTCACGCCCCCACCTGGTCGAAACCCTGCGCCACTATGTCAATAAAACCATTGAAATGGAAGAGCGCCGCTCTGCCGCACTTGCATGCATCGCTGTCGAGAAATTCCGCCTCAGTCATTCCGGGCAACTGCCGCAGTCCCTCGCCGATCTCGTGCCGGTTATCCGGGCAAATCCCATCATCGACCCTTTCGATGGCCAGTCTTTGCGATACCAGATACTGAAATCAGCAAACACCATTGACGCAACCCCAATTGGATATCGAATTTACAGCATCGGGGGCAATGGCCACGACGATCTCGGAGTCGAACCGGACTACTATACAATCCCAGTAACCCCGTCCGGAGACGACGTCGGAATAACCATATTTCACTGAGCGCAAGTCAATCGCATCGCTTCTTTTCCTAATGTTCTGTGCCCGGACGGCGATGGGAGGGGGCACGACCTTAATCCTTTTCAACAGGCCGCAACGTCGCTTTTTCTAGTTCCAATACCAGGTGTCCATCCCGATAACCGATACCCAATTCACGATCCAGAGCGCCGCCGAGGGTGTCTTCGCCCTTTAAGCCGAGCCGTGCGCGCACCTCGCGGCGCAACCACCAAAATCCCGAATTCCACGAATACAGATGATGACCATGCGGCTGACCGTTGACTGTGCTGATCGATTCGTGAAATGCGGGCATCACCGCCAGTTCCTTCTCCAATCGCCACAAAAGCCGGCCGTTCACCCATTTCTCATCCATTCCATAAATCAACCCAGCCAGATAATTTGCGCCGTCATTCAGGAACCACGACCCACCAAAAACATAGACCCCGCTATGGCCATCGAGAAGATCGCCGTTCGCTTTTGAAATGACCCGCATCCCGTAGGGCGATTGCACTCGCACACTGGTTTCCAGATGCCGCTGCACCATGTCATCCGGCAGAAGCTTGCGGCCGAAAACCGCGTAGGTCAGCACCGCACCATACAAACTGTCCTGCCCAATATGATCCTGCTGTTTTAAACTGGTGGCAAAGTAGCCTCCATCCGAATTAAACATCCGGCGATAGCCCGAAATCGCTTTTTCGATCTCTTCGTCGGTGACTGAAAAACCCAACTCCCGGGCCGCAATGAGCGCGCCGCAATGAAATCCCTGATTGGACGAAGGCGCGTCATCATCTTCGTACGGAAGCTGGTCATGATACGTCCGGGCGATCTTCTTGTCCGGCGTGAGCCGCGGCGGAAAATAAAGTCCCTCCTTTTCATGGTCACGTATAAAATGATATGCGCGGCTCACCGTGCGCGAATCAAGTTCACCCCCGGCCCGTTTCACCAGTGCTGACCAGATCAAATAATATTGCGCATTGTCTTCGTAATCGAGTCGCTCAAAAAACACTGCGCCGTGCGCCTCCCGGTCCAATCGGGAATCGTCCAGCCCCCGGCTCATCCAAAAACCATCGCTGACCCATTGTTTCCATCCATAGCCAACCCCGGAGATAAACAAGTAATTACTCTCCGGTCGCAACAAATTCCGGCGCAATAGCAGGTAGGACGTGTTACGCAAAATCGCCTCCAGTCCTGACCGATTGAAACCCTTGGCGTTCGCAAGAGCCAGGTGGGCTGCCAGTTGCACATCATAAAGGGAGCGTGCCGGCGATGCGAAGAGCCAGGTTGTAAAACTCGCGCTCTCCCCCTGCTCCAGGTGTTGCCATCCATCAAATTCACCCCGGTAAACCGTCGTCGCATCAAGGTCCCGCGGAATCATGATCATCCGCCTGGGCGAGCCGTCTCCCGTCATCAGCGAAAAACCGCGCCCCTCCAGGTCAAACTTCATAAAACTCCGGTTTTCCCAAAGCCCTGGTGTGTCACCGAGCAATCCGTAAACTCGATCGTCGCTGAGGCACCCAAGAAAAGGAAACGTTTGCAGCGAACGCTCCACAAACTCCGGCCCCGAGCAACTAACGCTGTATTTCTTCGTAGCTGGTTCTTTCCCGGTGAACGAATAGAAATCCCCCGTGCTCGGTGCCTGCCATCCCAATTCCAGGTAATACCGCTGATCTGATTTTGCCGTCACCCGCACGACCCGCTCGATTAGGTCTGCGTTAATAGCTCGGAATGATTCCGTAATCGAAAGCCCCGGCGCAGTTCCCCCGGTCAAGGTCGTCACCCCATTCTCACTTTTAACTTCCCCATATCTCACAGGCGTCCGCATACCCGGCGACATCACCGTCAACGCAGCATTCGTAGCCAGCGGCGAAAACACCCTCTTCCCCCTATCCAGGATTCGCATCGTCACTCCGTCAGCGCTTCGAACCACCTCCAAATCCAATGCCATCGCCATCCGCTGAAACAACCCCGCACCCACTATCCAAAGCCCAAGCAACAGCCAATTTAAATCTCTAGCGATGGGACGATTCATCCGGAAATCGTAGAGCCTTTCTAAAAATTGGGCGAGACATCGCCGCGCGGCAGAGTGCCCGCCGCCGACAGCGCGGGTCGCAGGTAGCGAATGGACCGCTGGGCCGTTCGCACGGGCGTAACGAAATTGTCCAATCGCTTAAGCGGTCGAGCGCACTGGGCCGATCAAAACTTTCCGCCAGGATATCATTGTGGCAATCAAATGAGGTTTAAATGCGCTCAACACTGCGACTATTACACACGTCCGTAACGCCCGCGGGCGCCGCCCAGCGGTCGGCGCCCTACCTTCCGAACGCGCAGGTAGCGAACGGACCGCTGGGCCGTTCGCGCGGGCGTAACGAAATTGTCCGATCGCTTAACCGGTCGAGCGCAGTGAGCCATTCGAAATTCCGGCAGGGGTATGTGCGCCCAGCACTAACCCGCAGCCTGCTGAAAATCAAAAGGAGTATGGAGACCCATCACGACGTCCGATTCCCACAGCCGATTCCAGACCAGCCGAATACAAGCATCCCCCAAACAAACCCATCCGCCCCATACTCGCGCCAGCGTCATGGAGTGCGGTAGCCCTCTACCGCTTTGACCTCAAGCCTTTCGTCATCAGAAGGCCTTTTTGCAGGGCTTTTATTCATATTCAGGTTCCTCCACACGAGAGCTCTTATGTTTCTTCTCCTGGCTTCGACTTGTTCCGGATTTGGCCGGGAATTTTCGTCAAAAAAATGTGGTCAGAAAAATCGAGCTCGGGATGCGGAAAAATTTATTGAGCTGTGTTTTGCTGTGTCCCCTGTGTTTCATTGAGGTTTAACTGTGTCTTCAGGTGTGTTCGAGCTGTGTCTGAGTTGTGTTCTGACTGTGTCCAACTGTGTTTGTGTTGTGTTTTTCATTCTCACGAAATAAGTGGGGCAGGCGCGATCGGATTCAAATGGCAGAGGAGGCAGAGCGCGCGGGCGAATAGTATTTCGCACGGCTTTTCCTCGATTCGTCCCGAATCTCTTTTCCGCATTTACTGCCCGGCAAAAAGAGGATGAAAGAGCGTGTGATATCGTGTGGCAGTGTGTGCGAGTGTGATTTCAAAGGGTAATCCCGCAGTCCCGGGATATGAGCGCTGAAATCCTTTTCAAGGATGCACGCAGTTCGACCTTCGCCTGGCGTCCTGCATATCAAAAGCAGTCAGCCAGGCGAAGCCCGGGCGCACCCGACTGGCCCCAGCGTTTTTCACGCGGAGTTTTGTCCGATCTGATTCAAATGTCAAAGAACTGGCGCTAACAGGTACTGATATAGCTGGTTTTCCAAAAACCCGCAAGCTAAAAACAAATCTCTTTAAAGCGCTTTTTTAGTGCAATTATTAATCTAAGCTATATGTTTGTTGCCTTCGATCATCTGCAATGAAATTGGGGATTAAAATCTGCCCACGAAAAACCGCAAAAAGGCATGAAACGGATGAAAAAAAGACAAGCTGTAGCCGGATGTTCCGTTGCTTTTCATTGGGGGATTTGAACTCTGCGTTACAGGATCGACAATAGCAGATATCAGATCGCAGATTTCCGGCAATAAAAGATCAACCGGAGGCCGCTTTTAGATTTTCAGACAGGCTTTAAATTAAACGGAAGGATCCCAAAGTTTCATATCTTTGAAATAATCCCGATAGAATCCCCGGTCGCGAGCCAAAAGGCGGAATGCATGAACCTGCGCGTGTGCTCCGATAAGAAAATCGGGAACCACCCGTTCTCGCCGTCCGCCCCGCTTCAGGTAAGCTGAATACATTCGTCCAGCCAGGACGGCGCTTTCTTTCGAGGAGGGCACAAAAATCAAATTCCAATCGGCAAGAGCCTCACTGATTTCGTCTTCCGAAAGCACAGGGCAAATCTCCGCGAGTGCGGTTTCGCTTATGATCAAGCTTCCCTCCCTGTGGGCCTGACGGAGGGCCGCCTTGGATTTTAGGATGTGCCGCTCATCTCCTAAAAGCACATCCAGAAGAACCGAACTATCGAGGGCTGTCACCATTGCGTACGATATTCAGGTACTCGTCCACTGTCCGAATGCCCTTGGGGAACTTCCCCCGGCCGGACCATTTCTCAAACGGATCGGCCGCCACCTGCTTCGCGGCGATCAATTTTCCGCCGGTTGCGCTGAATTCCAAAACAGTCCCATGTCGGATTCCGAGCTGATCCCGAAGCTCTTTGGGAATAGTCACCTGACCTTTCTCTGAAACTATGGAATCCATACTCTTACTGTATGAATTCCTACTTGCCTGTCAAGAACCCATCATTTCCCGTTTCACCGCCGACAATCTTTCACAAAACCCCTACGCTTCGCCCACTCACCTCTGAAAAAGCTGCGTTGCCTGATTCTGGCCTGTTTTTGTGCCACCGTTGCTGGGGCTTCGACGACCGCCAATCGAGTCACCAATCTCGACGAGAACGACCCATTCTACCCATCCCTCGCATTTCCCAAGCTCACCACTCCCCAATGGATTGGTGAAACCAATGTGGAAGCGGCGATTATTCTCGCAATCGACGACATGCGTGACACCGCTAAGTCTGAAACCTGGTTGCGACCAGGAGCTCGGAAGAGCGTCGGG
>JAQGOX010000113.1 GCA_028293365.1 Verrucomicrobiales bacterium
CGCTTTTTCAATGAGATCGATGAGGAGAATGCTTCGAGCGTTTGTGTGATCGGAACGGCGGTGCGGGATGAAATCTTCGGTGACCCCGAGGTGATGGGTAAAGAAATTATTCCGATCGGCGAGATAATCAATATCAACGGCCAACCGTTCACAATCATTGGCATGTTTCAAAAGTATCAGAGCGAGCAGGATCGGAAGCAGGCGATCATAGACAAAAACAAGCCGAAAGGTGTGGAAGTCGGCCCGAAACGCGCCAAAGGTTGGGGACGCAAGGGTGGCTGGGCTTTTGGGCGCAAGAACGCGACCATTTACATTCCGCTGAATACCATGTGGGTCAAATTTCGTTCGGCGGCCGGCGGCGTCGTAGGCGCAATTCCCGACCCCCGTTTAACCGATATTGATTTGAAGGTCCGTGATCTTTCCCAGCTCGAACCGGCCCTTCAACAGGCTCGAAATGTCCTTATGATGACTCATCATGGAATCGAGGATTTTGAGTTCCGGACTCAGGAAAATCAGGTGGACAGCATCAACGCTCAGATTCGAAACGCGCGCCTGAGCGGTGGAATTATTGCTGCCATCAGCCTGATTGTCGGCGGCATTGGCATCATGAACATCATGCTCGCGAGTATCAATGAGCGCATCCGCGAGATCGGTATTTGCAAGGCTGTCGGAGCAACCGGACCCGCGATCTTCACGCAAATTTTGGTGGAAAGCATGGTCATATCGATTATCGGCGCTTTGGCCGGGTTGGTCGCCTCCTATGGCCTGGTTGACCTGCTTGGATTCGTGGCACCGACTCAAAATACGCCTGAAATCACACCGTTTTCGATGATCATCGCCGTGGCTTTTAGCGCCGGAGTGGGAATCTTCGCCGGCATTTTCCCCGCTGTCCGCGCCGCTCGGCTCCATCCGATCCAGGCGCTTCGCTACGAATAATCAATTCGTGAGGTTTTCGATGCCTGCGCTTGAATGCTGGCTTTCTTTCGAGTAGGAGAAAGGAAACATGGGTGCACAATGGAAACAAGCCGGACGCGTCGCCAATTCGACCAAGCGTGGTGCAATGATCGGGAAACTGGTCAAAGAAATCATGGTCGCCGCCAAAATGGGCGATCCGCATCCCGAGAATAATGCCCGCCTGCGCGTGGCCGTTGAAGCCGCCCGTAAGCACTCGGTGCCGCGCGATACGATCGACCGTGCGGTGAAAAAGGGAGCCGGCCTCACAGGTGATCCCGTGAACTTCGAAACTATCATGTATGAAGGTTTCGCTCCCGCAAAAGTCCCTGTGATTGTTGAGTGCCTTACCGATAATCGTAACCGCACTGCTTCCGATATTCGTGTGCTCTTCAAAAAGGGCCATCTCGGTTCCATTGGGAGTGTGAACTGGATGTTCGATCATCTAGGCATTGTGGAAGCCCACCACGCCGATAAAAAGCAGGATATCGAAGCCGCCGCGATCGAAGCGAATGCTCAAAATGTAGAGCCAGTCGAATCCGAGGATATTCCCGAAGGCCACATTGGCGCTCGTTTTATTTGCAATCCGACTGACTTGGATGCCGTCGGAAAATATCTGGCCGCGGCAAAATGGACTATCACCACTTCGGAAATGAGTTACCTCGCGAAAACGCCTGTTGAGGTCACCGACGAAGAGCGCAAAGAAGTGACGAGCTTCCTTTCCGAACTCGACGATCACGACGACGTTCACCGAATCTACACGGCGTTGAAATAGTGTGACGATTGCAATTCTTAGGTGGATTTACGGGCCAGCCCTCCCCCTAAGAATCTCCGGGGTAATTCCTAGGTGATTCCCTTATTTTTCGGTTCAATAATATTGACTTAATTGACCGGCCCTGCATCATGGGAATGCCCCAAGTGAATCGCCGCATCGTTTTGGCTGGATAGTCAAAGTTGCGGCCTTTCAAAGGAACAAGGATTGTCCTTCTGTAGTCCCAGGGGAGTAGTCGTTAAGCAATGAACTGCATCTGCGACCATGCGTTTGAAGCCATTCAAAGATTGCCTGGCGGTTAATTATTCCCGCATTCCGTGGATTCTCCTTGTTCCTCCAAACAAAACCTGAAAAGAAAGAAGATAAATGCAACCTCCAACCCGACCTAAAACAATTCTGGCTGTCTTAGCGACGCTCGCCAGCATTTTCAGCATTCACGTTAACGCACAAACAATAACGATTCCCGGGGGAAACGTCCTTCCATCCACGGCTGCGGACACTAACAAGTCCGGATTCCGCTTTAGAATTCATCAAACGGCCGGCGCTTATGCAACCTCCATTGCCCGAACTGAGTCGCAGCTTGCAGGGCAATTGGGTGATAACGTTGCCGACCCCAGTGTCCAGGGCCCGGCCTCTGACGTGGCTGCTCCCGCCAGCCCGTCGACCGCACCGATTGAGTTCATCATTCCTTCCGTGATTAACGTAAATCAGGGCGGAGGAGGAGCAGGCGGATTCTTTACTCCGGACGATCAAATGCCTGGCGTTCCGGGAACCACCGGCAGCGCGGATAACATGGGCGTCGAAATTTTGACCTGGCTGGATCTGCCAGCGGGCGACATCACGATGGGAGTCAACAGCGATGACGGTTTTAGACTCACAATTGGCGGCGCAACACCGACTGATAAATTCGCTACTGATGTTGGTTCTTATGATGGTGGGCGCGGCGCCGCCGACTCGATATTGCATTTTACGATTCCTCAAGCTGGTATTTATGCAGCGCGTCTCCTTTATTTTGAAGGAGGCGGCGACGCATCGCTGGAATGGTTCACTGAAACTACCAATGGGACCAAAATATTGGTGAACGATGTGGCCAATGGAGGCGTACCGGCCTATTATGGCGTCAACGGCGGGGCAGCCGCGGCGGCCCTAACCAAAATCTCACCCGGAATCGGAGAAGGCGGCGTGTTTCCCAATGCCGCGGTGAATCTTGAGCTAACTGAAGGCCCGACCGCGATTGCTTTAAGCACGGTTAAGCTTTCACTCGATGGTTCGCCCGTTGCGGCGACGGTCACGAAATCAGGAAAAGTGATTTCGATCGGTTTCACACCGTCGACTCTGTTCGTCTCGGGTTCCGCACATACGATATTGTTGAATTACACGGAAGGGTCGGCCACGAAAAATCTAACGTGGAATTTTACAGTCGCAAATTATGGAACGTTGAAGCCCACCGACAAAGTTGTCGCGGATACCTCGAAACCAGGTTTTGTATGGAATGTATTTGCAAACATCGCCAACACAACTACCAGCAACCAACGAGCGGAGGACGCGCTGGCAGGGTTGCTTAAAGATACCGATGGCAATTTGCTGCCAAACACGGCTGATCCAGCCGCTCAGGGTGTGGCGCTTGCACCGGCGGCCGCGCCATCCGTTCCGAACGCTCCCCTTCACTTCGAGATCCCGGGAGTGATCAACCTAACGCAAAATGCGGCGGACGACACGGACAATAAAAACGGCAATTTCGTTCCGGATCTTCAGATGCCTGGTATTCCCGCGACAGATGGCACAGATGGAATTGCGGCGGAAATTCTGACATATATTGATCTTCCCGCAGGCATCACCACCATGGGTGTGAATAGCGATGATGGATTCCGGACGGCAGCCGGAAATCCTCAGGATGTCTTCGGTCGGATATTACTCAGCGAATTCGACGCAGGCCGCGGCGCGGCGGATACCATCTTTACCGTTTACGTCCAGGAAGCGGGAACATATGCATTCCGCACGATCTGGGAAGAGGGCGGCGGCGGCGCAAATATTGAATGGTTCACGGTGAAGGCCAATGGAACGAAGGTCTTGGTCAATGATATCGCGAATGGCGGCCTGAAAGCGTACCGAGCGGTGGTCGGAGGAACTAATCCGTACATTAAATCGGTATCGCCGACACCACTGCTGCGTCAATTCAATCAACCCTTCACCGAGGTTTCTTTGGTTTTGGCGGACGCATCGAATGCGATTGACGATTCAACGATCGCTCTAACATTCAACGGTCAGGCGGTCACCACCACTAAAACGCGGTCGGGCAACACGGTGAATGTGTCGTTCCAACCGTCCGGCCTGCTAATCCCGGATCAAATTCAAACGGCGACGATCACGTTCAAAACCGTGGGAGGCGCTTATACCCGGACGCAGACCTGGAGCTTCATGAACCTGCGCCAAATTATACTCCCCACTCCTTCAGTGACGGAGAATTTCGATTCCTACGACGAGGGTACTCAGCCGACCGGATGGACTGCCGTGAATTTCACCAGCACTGTATCCGGGCATGACGTCGACGATCTGAATGACTTGAATTCCGATACGTACAAAAACTGGGTCGTCGTGAGCCGGGATCGATTGAGCAATCTCAAATCACGTATTTTCAACGTCGCCCCAGGCCAGACTATTAATGGAGAAGAAGTCACGGTCGACACGCTCAGCACCGGAAATCTGCTCTACGCGGAATCAGATGTGCGTGACGACGACCAGGTCCAGTTCATCACGTCGAAACCATTCGATCTGTCGAAGATCACTAATGCGGTGCTCTCGCTCGGAAGCCTCTACGAGCAAAATCAGGATAGCCTCGGTGCGATCGAATATTCGGTCGATGGGGGAAACAGTTGGCTTCCGATCGTGTACTATATCGACAGCATCGATACCGGTGGCGACATTAAATTCCGCGCTGATGGAACCATTGATGCCGTAGCGACATTAACCGGGCCGAATGCGGATACCGCTTCATGGGTGACCAACGGAATTACGAAAGGAGACAAGTATGGCGACGGAATTTCAGCTCCGATCACCTCTGCTCTCGATCAGTTTATTGCTCCTCGCATTAACGATAACTCAACTGTCGATAAACGACTCGAAGTCTTTCGTTTGCCACAGGCTGGTTTGAAATCTGACGTCCGATTGAAGTTCGCACAGCTCGGAACTGGAAGCTGGTATTTCGGAGTTGATAACATCTCGTTCTATGATGTGCCAGTTGTGGGCGGTGGAACGACCACGCAGCCGCGATTCGAAACTGCCACGTTGCAAGCAGGCAAAATTCGCATTGCCTGGAGCGGGGCTGGAACACTTGAAACTGCAGACGTGGTTTCGGGTCCATGGACTGCAGCGGCAGATCAATCGAATCCTCAGCTCGTATCGGCGACCGTAGGATCGAAATTCTTCCGCATCCATAAGCCGTAACCAGAGCGTAAAAGTAATTGACCGTACAGGCGGGCTCCGTTTGATCGAAAAGACAACGGAGCCCGTTTTTATTTTGGTACCCTGCAATTCTGCGAAGTTTTGGAATTAGCTAGAGCAGTCGGCGTCAAATCGGTAACTTCTGGCCGTGCTTTCGTTCAAAAAATCCGAAGAGCTTTTTGCAGAGGCCCTGAAATGGATCCCCGGGGGGGTCAATTCCCCGGTCCGAGCCTTCCGCGCCGTCGGCGGTACGCCCTTTTTTGTGAATCGTGCCAAAGGCGCTCACCTGTTCGACCTGGACGGAAATGAGATCATTGATTACGTCGGCACGTGGGGACCAGCCATCCTCGGTCATGCCTATCCGAAGATCATCAAGGCCATCCAGGATGCTGCC
>JAQGOX010000144.1 GCA_028293365.1 Verrucomicrobiales bacterium
GTGATTCACGTGAATGCAGGAGGAATCGAGTATTGGTCCAAAGCGAAGAAATTGATTCGCTTGGTCTGGCATTTACGATGATCCGACGCCAATGAGTTCATACTTGGAAAAATTCTTCACGAAGGAGGCACCTAAAACGTTGCGGACAAAAAAAGTACAAATCTGCGGCTCCCGGTGTCTAATGAGTGATGTGTGGGCAGGCAGGAGAGTGGGGCAGGGTATTTCGTGGTTTTCGACATCATCGTGGTTTTGCGATCACGGTGATGGCGATTCTGGCAGCAGGGATCGCGGCAAGCACCACGATCTACGCCATCGTCTATTCAGTCCTGCTGCGACCTTTGGACTATAGGCATCCGGAAGGTCTTGTTTGTATTTGGGAGGAATATCCCAAAATGTCCTGGGGTCATCATGTTGCGGCTTCATTTCCGACTTTTCACGAATTCAAACGCAACAGCCATAGTTTCGACGGCATGGAATTAATGGAGACCGAGCATATGCTCGTTTCACGCTCGGGTGACAATGAGTTTGTCTGGGGCACACGCTTGTCGGCTGGATTTCTCGATTTGCTAGGTGTGAAGCCTTATTTAGGCCGCAATTTCCTTCCAGAAGAAGATCGACCGGAGGGGATGAACGCCGCCATCCTTGGCTATTCTTATTGGAAGAAGCGCTTTTCAGGGGAAACCAATCTGCTGGGCAAAACAATCCTGATCAATAACAGCGCACATGTTGTCGTCGGAATTCTGCCCCGTGATTTCCAACAACCAGCCGGATCGGAACCTAAGGTCCTGCTGCCGATCCGGAGGAACGCTACCGACACTAAAGGTCGCGGATGGAGAGGCTTTCTTAGTCTGGGAAGGCTTAAGCCAGGTGTGAGCGCACTATCGGCGCAACGGGAGTTGAACACCATCGCCAAACGTCTTGGGGAACAGTATCCGGAAAATAATACCGGCCTGGAGACCTCTGTCGTTCCGCTTTATGAGCAAACCGTTGACGATGTAAAATCAACGGTCTGGCTCTTATTTGCCGCGGCCAACTTTATTCTTTTAATCGCCTGCGCCAATGCGGCCAATCTATTCCTGGTCAGATCCGTAGCGCGCGAAAAGGAAATGGCTGTGCGTGCCGCTCTTGGCGCGACCCGATGGCAAATCGCGCGCGGTCTGCTAATCGAAAGCGTAGCTCTATCGATCGCGGCCGCGGCGATAGGTATCGGCCTTGCGTTCGTATGCATCAGAATAGCCCGAACCATTGATTTTGATCTTGGAGCGCGTTTCGCGGCGGCCTCGCTGAATTTTCCCGTGCTCGGATTTGCAATCAGCGCTGCACTCGCTACCGGGATTGCTTTCGGCTCAGTGCCTGCGGGGCGCATGTCGCTCGTAAATCCAGCGCTTTCGTTAAATGAGAGCAGCCGAACGGCGAGCGCCGGAAAGAATCGCGGCCGATTTCTGCGCGGGTTGATTGTGTTTGAAATCTCGCTCTCACTCATTCTACTGATTGGCGCGGGGCTGATGTTTAAGAGCCTTGCACGAGTGCTCTCACAAAAACCAGGTTTTGATCCAGAACATTTGCTGGTGTCGAATGTGGATCTCCCCGAAGCCAGGATTCCGGAAAGCAAGCGTCGTTTATTCTTATTTAGTGATCTTCTGGACCGAATCAGAAGATTGCCAGGCGTGGAATCCGCTTCCCTCACTTCGAACCTGCCGCTTTCGGGCGCCGACATTGGCGGCGATATCATGATCGAGGACGACATAAAACCGTGGACGAACGAACAGCCGCTACCCGCTCATCTCATTATCGAGTCCAATTATTTTCGGACATTAAAAATTCCTTTATTGAAAGGGCGGATATTTGATTCAAGCGATTCACTGGATGTGCGCAAAGTGAGCATCGTCAGCGAGGAAACCGCAAAACAATTGTGGCCGGGAAAAAATGCCTTGGGAAAACGGTTCACGAGTTCCCTGGAAAAGGATGGAAGCACGGTCTGGTTTACCGTTGTGGGAGTTGTCGGCGACGTGCGATATAGATCAATGGAGACCAGGCCAAAGTTGGCGATCTATTTTCCTCTGACTCAAACCACGAATGAAAACTCATCGATGCAATTGGTTCTAAGAACCGTTCGCGACCCACCCGCGCTCCGCGCAGCCGTGCAAAGAGAAATGCATGCCACCAGCAAAGAAATACCTGAACCCGAAACCGTCTCGATGGATCAGATCATTGCCAAATCAGTGGGCAAACGCCGGCTTCAAATGCAACTGCTTTGGATTTTTACCTCGATCGCTTTGATTCTGGCCATGGTCGGAACATTCGCCATTGTGACTTATATTCTTAACCAGCGAGCTCGTGAATTTGAAATCCGGCTTGTCCTTGGGGCTACTCGAAATCAAATTCTTGGATTGGCGCTCAGGCAAGGTTTGAATCTAATCGGGTGCGGTCTGGCGGCAGGTTTAGCGGTTTCGCTGTTACTAACACGGTTTCTCCAAAGTTTCCTTTATGAAATTGCCGCCCTGGATCCGATTGCATTTACTGCGGGTACTTTCCTGCTGGGAGCCGTTGGACTGCTCGCCTGTTACATTCCCGCGCGACGCATCGCGAATTCGAAGGCAACCGTCCTCTTAAGATCATGAAAACGCTTGATGCAGCAACTTTGGGTGGGTTTTGGCCGAAGCGAACCGAATCCGATCCAGATCGGAGCAAACCGGGATTGGAAGGCGATTAGTTGCGGACAGGGTTATCATACCCGCTGCCGCTCTTATCCACGATTAATGCCTTGTACCGACCGCTAAGCAGATGTCCAAACTCGCCCTGTCGCCGATTAAAACGCAACGAGTAGGCCGATAAACGCCATTTCATGCCGCTCACTAAATGAAAGTGATTCAGCACACTGGCGGCGCTTTCAACGCCTCGCGATAATAACTACTCGGCTTTGAGCGATTCACCCTCTTTCAAGCTTCCGACTCTTCCGGGGGTTTCTGACAATTGGTGGATACCGGTCTCAGACGCCGCCATCACGCCTTTTCGTTTTTTGGATCGGCGACAGGTAACGCACGGCAAAGTCAATGAACGCACTGACGCGCGTGGGAAGGACTCTTTGTCTGGCATAGA
>JAQGOX010000152.1 GCA_028293365.1 Verrucomicrobiales bacterium
AAGGAGGGCGCGTCTTTCTCGATGTCGTCATTAATCATACGGGTTGGGGCTCGACGTTGCAGGAGGATCACCCCGAGTGGTTCCTTCGTGAAGGCGACCTCTTTGTCAGTCCAGGCGCGTGGGGCAATATCTGGGAGGACCTGGTCGAAATTAATCACGGCATTCCCGACTCGTGGGAATGTCTCGCGCAGGTTTTCCTGACCTGGTGCAGTCGCGGCGTGGATGGATTCCGCTGCGATGCGGGTTACAAAGTGCCGATGCCAGCCTGGCGATACATCACTGCCCGCGTTCGCGAGCAATTTCCGGACGCATTATTTCTGCTGGAAGGTTTGGGAGGGGCGTGGGAGGCCACGGAAAACCTGCTCGGTGAAGGCGGAATGCAATGGGCATATTCAGAGCTCTTTCAAAACTATTCCGGCGTTCAGGTGGCCGAGTATCTCGACCATAGTTTTAAGCAAAACATTCGCGCTGGCCTTCTCGTGCATTACAGCGAGACGCACGACAACGATCGCCTCGCCAAAAAAGGCCGAGCCTGGGCCTTGATGCGCAATCAACTTTCAGCCCTGGCCAGCAGCAGCGGTGGATACGGATTCACCTGTGGTGTTGAATGGATGGCCGCGGAAAAAGTCAATGTGCATTCCAGTCGCGGCTTGTCGTGGGGTAACCCGGATAACCTCCTCGCCGAGTTGAATCAACTGAACTCACTTCTGGCCAATCATCCCTGCTTCTACGACGGAGCGATTCTGAAACGGCTCAGTTCCAGCGATTCCAGCGTTTATGTGCTCAGACGCGACTGCGCCGACGGTTCCGATCGAGTCCTGATCGTGATCAATCTCGACGATAAGGAGCCGCATACCATTGCGATTCCGCTTGAAGAGTATGAAAACCTGGGTCGCCCTCAAATAGATTTATTGCGCCATTCGAAGCCTCTCGAACTAACGATTGAGTCTAAACTGGTTCGTTTTACTGTCCCTCCGGCTGCAGCTTATTGCTTCGCGCAGACGGTCGCGCCGAATGGAATTGCAGGTGACACTTATAAGCGTGCGCGTGCGCGTTCGGCCTGGGCGGTTCAGGCGCTTAGTCGAGTCCTCAAACCCGAAGAATTTGGACAGTTTGATTGGTTCCGACTGTCCGAAATTGTGGATCGCGACCCTGCCCGCTTTCTCGGGGCGATCGCTTATCTGGATGTTCTGGCCGCAGCTTTGAACTTGACCGCGGCATTGGAGTCAACGCTTTCTGGAAACCGATACGCTCCGGTAGTGGTCTGGCAGGCTCATGATCGGCGGCGTATCAGTTTGGTGCCATCCGATCATTGTTTGTTGATCCGCGACCCACACCCGTTTCAAGTGCAGATCCGCAGGTTCAACCAACCAGCCATGCATTTGCAATCAATCGTGGCAGCGGATGGATCGATTGTTTCGATTCCTCCTTTTTTTGAGAAATTCACCTCCTTCGATGCGCGAATCATTTTGAATCGCCTGGTTCCAGGCGAACCCAAGATCGAAGGTGATATTCGGTTCCTTGCAGCAGCACCGGGATTCCAGGATGAAGTTGATGGATTGACCCTCGCCACAGCGTCCAAGCGGGACAAGACTTTCGCCGACCTCAATACTCCACTCGCTCTGCTTACGAATGGCCTTGGAGGTATGGCCCGGATGTCCGCGGATTTTGGACGCATCAAATCCAAATACGATTGTGTGCTGGGCGCAAACCTGCACGCTGAAATTCCTGTGGATCGTCACATTTTCGTGAAGCGCGTTCGCGCGTGGGTGAACGCGAACGGATTCATCAAGGCCCTGGATGGACAGAACCTGCTTGAGTTCCGCGCGGGACCGCCTGCCTGCTGGCGGTTTATCGCCAATGCCGGCGCGGGTCAAGCGCTGGTCATTGAACTCACGGCCGATATGTTGCAATTCGAAAACACAACAGTACTCCGTTTTCGATATCTCGATGATCCGCCGCCGGGTGCAGCAGCATTGCCCATCGATAAAGCTGTGCATCTGGTAATTCGCGTCGATATCGAAGATCGTAATTTCCACTTTGAAACGAAGCACAATGGGGGAGCGGATTTTCATTTCTCGACCCATTGCCAGTCGATGGATGAAAGGCCGGGATTCCGATTCACACCCGCCGCCAATCGTGCATTGCAGGTTTACGCTTCCGTTGGGCAGTATCATCCGCAACCTGAATGGTGCGATGGAATTGCGCATCCGGTCGAAGTAACCCGCGGTCAAATCGGCAGCGGAGACGCCTTTAGTCCAGGGTGGTTTGAATTGCCAATCCAATGTGGACAGTCGGTCACGTTAATCAGCACGGCCGAGATAGAACGGCCTTCCTCCGTGAAAATAGACGGTTTCGAAGCGCAACGCTCAAGGTTTGACCGGGCGGTCGTAAACGCGGCGAATTTGCCTGCGGACGACCATTTCGGAAGGCAGCTTGCGCGCGCCTCCCAGGATTTTGTCGTGCGGCGTCACTCGTTTAAAACGGTGATCGCCGGTTATCCCTGGTTTTTGGATTGGGGTCGCGATTCGTTAATTTGTGCGCGTGGTTTGCTCGCCGCGGGAATGGTCGATGAGGTCGTGCAACTATTGATCACCTTCGGCCGCTTCGAAAAAGATGGAACGTTGCCTAATACAATTCACGGCGAGGATGCGTCGAACCGAGACACGTCCGACGCTCCGATGTGGTATGGACTGGTTTGCGAGGAAACCGCGGCGATTGTGGGGGAAAAACTTTATGCGACGACGGTCGATTCCTCCGGTCGAACAGTGGCGGATGTGTTATTATCTCTCGCCAACGGCTACAAAACTGGAACTCCCAATGGCATTCGCATGGATGCGAATTCCGGTCTGATCTGGAGTCCGCCACATTTTACCTGGATGGACACGAACTATCCCGCCGGGACACCCCGGGCCGGATACCCGGTTGAAATTCAGGCTCTTTGGATTCGACTGCTGTGCCAGATTTCGCGACTTGGCACGTCCGTTTCGAGTAAAGCTCGCTGGCGTGAAATTGCCGCGCTCAGCGAGGAATCT
>JAQGOX010000209.1 GCA_028293365.1 Verrucomicrobiales bacterium
GTTTCGTTATTTCCGCCTGAGAGACGTCCAGATTCAGCGTCCTTTTTTCCGCATCGATCGTGATCGAATCACCGTTCTTCACAATCGCCAATGGACCGCCCACGTAGGCTTCGGGAGCGATGTGTCCCACTACGAATCCGTGACTGCCGCCGGAAAAACGTCCATCGGTGATCAAAGCAACATCTTTACCCAAACCGCGGCCCATTACCGCGGAAGTTGGGCTGAGCATTTCGCGCATTCCGGGACCACCCTTCGGTCCTTCGAAACGGATGACGATTACGTCGCCTTTACGGATGGAACCATCCAGAATCCTGGCCATCGCGGCCTCTTCCGAATTGAAAACGCGGGCCTTGCCTTTAAACTGGAGACCTTCTTTTCCGCTGATCTTCGCGACGGCGCCATTTGGCGCCAGATTGCCGTAAAGGACGACCAGGTGGCTGTCCTTTTTGATGGGATTATCAAGAGGACGGATTACTTCCTGTCCTGCGGGATAGGAAGGAGCATTCTTGAGATTCTCCGCGACCGTTTTTCCCGTCACGGTAAGGCAATCTCCATGTAGAAGCCCCGCGTCCAATAGAGTTTTCATCAGTGGAACGAGGCCGCCAATTGCCACAAGTTCAGCCATCACGAAGCGACCACTGGGTTTGAGATCGGCAAGAACCGGCACCTTCTTCCCGATTTTAGTGAAGTCATCAATGCTCAACTTGACTCCGGCGGTCGAGGCCATGGCGAGTAGATGCAAAACCGCATTTGTGGAGCCCCCCAGGGCTATCACCACCGTTATCGCGTTTTCGAATGCTTTGCGGGTCATGATGTCGAGCGGACGCAGTCCCATATCCAGGAGGTTCATGACCGCCGCACCTGCGCGGTAGCAGTCTTGCATCTTTTCCTTCGAAATTGCGGCTTGAGCGGAGCTGTTGGGCAAACTCATTCCAAGGGCCTCAATGGCGCTGGCCATTGTGTTTGCCGTGTACATTCCACCGCAGGAGCCTGGGCCAGGAATCGCGCAGGCTTCGATCTGCCCCAATTCTTTATCACTCATTTCGCCTTTGGCATGTTTGCCAACGGCTTCGAATACGGAAACGACATCGACATTTCGTTTTTGAAAACAGCCAGGAAGGATTGTACCTCCATAAACGAATACTCCCGGGCGGTTCAAGCGTGCCATAGCCATAATACAGGCTGGCATGTTCTTGTCGCAACCGCCAACGGCGACGACGCCATCAAATCCTTCGCAACCAACAACCGTTTCGATTGAATCGGCGATTACTTCACGTGAAACCAGGGAGTATTTCATCCCTTCTGTACCCATGGAAATTCCATCAGAAATGGTGATAGTATTGAAAATAACCGATTTGCCGCCGGCATCGTCCGCACCATGCGCGGCCTCAATCGCGAGCTTATCGATGTGCATGTTGCAAGGCGTTACCATGCTCCAGGTGGAAGCAATCCCGATTTGCGATTTTTTAAAATCCTCGACGGTAAATCCTACTGCGTGGAGCATGGCGCGGCTGGCCGCACGATCAGCTCCCTGGATTACTTGGGCGGAATAGGCACGATGAATCGACGCAGCCGAAGTGGTATTCTTTTTCGCAGCGGACTGTTTTTTCGGACTTTTCATATGATGCGTAATTCTCTGATAAATCAGTCGGGTACGCAAGGCGAGACCCTCGATGCAACCATTTCTCGGAGCGTGGTTTTCAATATCTTTCCGGTCGCATTTCGCGGAAGTGCCGGAAGGATAAGTATTTTTCGTGGAACTTTGTAATCGGCCAGTCGCTCCCTCAGAAAATGAATGATGGCGCGTTCATCCAGCGTGGCTCCCTCCTGGGCGGCAACAAATGCCAGAGGTTGCTCCCCTTTACGCGGGTCATTCTGACTGATGACAGCGGCTTCTTTGATACCGGAAAATCTATATAAAACTTCCTCGATCTCCCGGGGATAGACGTTAATTCCGTTTACCAGCAGCATATCTTTCTTTCGATCCGTAATGAAGATATAGCCGTCCAGGTCCTGATAACCGATATCGCCGGTCAACAACCAACCATTGCGCAAGGCTGTTGCGGTCTCTTGCGGTTGGTTCCAGTAGCCACTCATGACATTGCCGCCCCGCACGCAAACCTCACCCACAACATTTGGGCCTAATCTGGCTCCCATTTGGTCCTGAATGCTAACTTCCACGTTCGGAACGGGAATCCCAATCGATCCGACTTTCCAGGGCCCTTTAATCGGATTCATCGAAACCACCGGACTCGCTTCACTTAATCCATACCCTTCAAGCAAAGGGATGGGAAATTTCGCGGTGAACTCGCGGAAAACTTCATGGGGTAGCGGCGCGGCTCCGCTGACACAAAGTCTCAAGGGGAAATTTTCGGGTAGTTGTACGGCAGTGAGAGCGCGAAAGAATTGAGGGATTGCTGGAAGTATCGTCGCTTGTTTTCGCAGGATCTCATCGATCACGTTTTTCGGCGGATGCACCGATTTAATCAGTAGAATTGAGCCACCAATCAGAAACGGTAGAAAAATTCCGACGGTTAACATAAAACTGTGGAACATCGGAAGAAGAACCACAAAACGATCAAAGCTGACAGCTTCAAGCATGATCCTGCAGCTCTCAACGTTATGCAGAAGATTTGCGTGGGTGAGCATGGCTCCCTTGGGGCGGCCAGTCGTTCCTGAAGTGTAGATTATAACGGCCAGTTCAGAGGCAGCAATCGTTGGGAATGTGTAATCGCCAACTGAACGCGCTGGCGCTGCTGCCAGTGAGGGAATTGTGATAATCCGCAAACCTGGATTTAACCGCTCCAACGCGGCGCGATTTTCGCCGATAGTCGCGTCGTCTGTAATTATCACTTTGATTCCGGCATCCTGAAGAATGTGCGAAACCTCCTCGGGCTTGAGGAAGTTGTTAATGGGAACCAGGACTGCACCGTTTTTTAATACTGCGAAAACCGCGATCACAAATTCGGGGCAGTTTCTTAACCAAACTCCGACACGATCCTGTACAACTATACCGTGCAAGCGTTGCAGCATGATCGCCATCGTTTCCGCTGCTTCGAGGATGCGTGCGTAAGAAAACTGTTCTTCGTCCCAAAAGATCGCGGTTTTGGCACTGTTTTTCCGCACGGTGAGAGTAAAGGCTTCAGCGAGATTCATGGTGTGCGCAGGGAAATACACCGTGCCCGAGGCCTAACGTCAAGAGTCCGTCTCCAGCCCTGCAAAACTTGCGGGCGTTAATTTTAAAGGAGTTAACTGGCACTTTTTTTGCTTATTTCTCGAGTGTCACGAATAGAAACAATTCCCGCCTGAACTTTGTAACGCAAGGGGGCCGGAATGCCGACTGGACGCGAGGCCTAAATTCCTCTAGATTATTGGGCTGCATTGGTTTAAAAGTTACGAATTAGTGACAATGTTAAAGTCGAAAAAGCGGTGCTTATCGGATGTTAAGCGAAATGGATTTGCAATATGATCCCAGATCGCTTTCAGCATCAACGATTCGAACTGAAATATGTCATTTCCGAATCCCTTGCACTTTGCATTCGCGAATTCGTCAGTGGTTACCTTGAACTGGATGAGTTCGGCGCGACGATGCCGAATTATTCATATCCGGTTCACAGCCTTTATTTGGATTCACGCGATCTTCGGACCTACCGGAGCACAGTTAGTGGCGATAAAAACCGATTCAAACTGCGCCTCCGTTACTACGACGACAGTCCGGAAACCCCGATTTTCTTTGAAATTAAACGCCGGATGAATACCACCATCCTCAAGGAGCGCGGTGGTGTGAAGCGCGCTTCAGTGAAAACATTGCTGGCAGGCCAATTACCTTGTGTGGATGATTTGGTTTCGAATCGGCCATCACATATGGCGGGGTTGCAGCGGTTCGCCCATTTGATGACTGCTCTGAACGCGGAGCCAAAAGTGCATGTGGCATATCTGCGCGAAGCCTGGATCAGCCGCCACGATAACTCCATTCGCGTGACGCTTGACCGGCATGTGCAATGTGATCTTGATCCGACCGCCCGTCTGGATACACAATCTGTTAATCCGGTCGTAGTTTTCAATGGACTGGTCATTTTGGAACTAAAGTTTACAAACCGATTCCCGGATTGGTTCAATCATCTGGTTGCAACCTTCGGACTCGCGCAAGCCGGGGCTGCCAAATATGTGGGTGGCGTCGAGTTGCTCGGCGAGCAGCGCGTGAGCCGAGCCAACTCTTTTCAATCGCAATATAGCGGGCTTGTCACCGCACTTGATCCGAAAAGTAGGTCGCATATTCAGCCGTCAACCATTCAGTCACTGCCAGCGTTAGCACCGGCCACCTAAATGACAGACTGGTTATTGAGAGGTGATTACGCATCGGCACCGATTAATGTGGGTGCCGCCATACTTGGACTTTTGCTCGCATTCCTTTTAGGGCATGCCGTCGCGTGGGTCTACATGATCACCCACACGGGACTTTCGTATTCCCGTTCATTCGTAAACTCGCTCGTGGTGATGCCTACAATTGTTGCGTTGGTCATGGTCGTGCTTTCAAACAATCTTGTAACGGCTTTCGGCATGATGGCGGTTTTTGCGATTGTTCGTTTTCGAAATATTCTTAGGGACACACTCGATACCACCTACGTGCTCACCGTCATTGTTATTGGCATGGCTAGTGGCACGTTTAAGTTTGCCTCTGCAGTTGTGGGTTGTTTGCTGATTTGCGCGATCATGCTTTACCTTTGGTTTACCTCCTTTGGCACACGGCATCGATATGATTTGATTGTTAACCTGCATTGGGCCCGCCCAGCGAACGATCTGGTCGAAGTGCGCGGGACCCTGACCCGGCACAGCCGCAAAACGATTCTCGCGAGTCAGCGCTCACATGAGGGCTATGAAGGAGCGGATTTATCCTATAGACTGCTCTTGCGCGACCCCGACCGAATGGATGAATTGCTTGCTGAATTGCGGGGGATTCAAGGTGTGTCACGAGTGACGGGTTTGCGCGCGGAAGAGGAGTCCGAAGTGTAATGGCAGATTTAAAACCAATACCAAGGCCGGCAAGTCAGTACTGGCGCGATTTTAGATTTCACGTGGTGCCTCTGCTGGTCTTTGCCGCAACTTGCGCCACGGTTGTTTTCATGTGGGCGTACAATGTTTCGCCTCCCACATTCGTAGGGCAGGTCGAGCCAATTGTCGCGGAGATAACCAGCCAGGATGCCGGGGTTATCACAAACCTTTTTGTTACCCGGTTTCAAACCGTGAAAAAGGGTGACCCGGTGGTCGAAGTTATTTCCACAGATGTCCAGCGTTTCGATTCGAGCCTTGGCGTTTTGCGCGGTCAATTGACACTGGCCCAGGCTGAATTAAACACCGTTATCGCTCGTGAACGCCTGGCCTTCGAATATGAATCGCTCCGAAACGAGTACATGCGGCAGAAGATCGAATTGGCTGCAAGCAAAGCGCAGCTTGAGCCCGCGGAACGCGATGCCGCCATCGCCCAGGGGTTGCTCTCTCAGAAAATTCTTGCGGAAATTGACTACAATTATTTTTCCAAAATTGTGGGTCCGCTTCGATCCAAAATCGAAGAAACCGGCAAGTATGTCACCGAGCTTGGAAGCCGCCTGGAATTGGCGAAACACCTGATGGCTTCATTTCCATCTGAGTTATCCGAGGCGATGATGCAGCATTCGCTGGCTGAAATAGCAAAATACAAAGCCCAATTGGAAAACATGCAGATGTCTCGAATGATTTTGCGCGCTCCGATTGACGGCACGGTCACCGCGGTTGCAAATCACGTCGGCGAAAACGTCCTCGCTGGGGTTCCGATCCTGACGATCACGTCAGAATCGAGCGAACGCATCGTGGGCTATTTGCGCCAGCCATTTCCATTTGAGCCAAAAGAGGGGATGAAGGTCACCGTACACTCCCGGTCTTTTGGGCACGAAGCCCAA
>JAQGOX010000211.1 GCA_028293365.1 Verrucomicrobiales bacterium
CTACTGCCCCAAATAGGATTACTGTCTGGCAGGCAAAAGAATCCCATACGCAAAGTCCGGGTCAATTTATCGAAATCGAAGGGGTCGTAACATACGCGGATAATGACGCTGGATTTTCAATTATCGAGGATGAAACAGGAGGAATCCGGTTGGACAGCCCCGAAAGAGAGATCCGCCTTTACGCTGGCGATTACGTTAAAGCGATCGGGTCTCTGCATCCAGCTACGCAGGGGCTCTCGGTGCAAGCATTGATGATTCAAATTACTGGAACCCGGACTCTCCCTTCGGCGCGGGCCGTTCCCATTGCAAATTTAAGCGGCACCAACAATTACGAACGAGTTGTGATCAGCGGTGTGCTTCGTTCATTAAGCGAGGACAAGGGCCGGTCGATCTACCGGTTGGGAGAGGGCGGGCGCATTGTAACGGTTCGCCTGAATTCCCTCTCAAAACAAGGTGACGTTTCGTTGGTCGGAAAGAAGATCTATCTGGAAGGAGTATGTAAATTTGATTTGAAACCTCCGCTCGTGACGCCCGAAATCGAGTTGCTCGTAGGTAGAGCGGACCTCCTTAACCTCCGAATTGCACACCCGGATGCGCCCACCCTGCCATTGACGCAAATCAACAAACTTTCGGAGGTTAAGCCTGCTGAACCAGTCCGGCTTCGCGTGACCGTATTGGAGTTTCACCCTGCAAAGCGAATTCGCGTCAAAGACAAGTCCGGCGAAATCATTGCCTTAACCGAGCAGTGGAGTCCGCTCGTTCCCGGAGCCTTGATCGACGTGATTGGGTTTACGTCGGCTAGAGGTGCGACGCTGCGGTTGGAAGATTGTGTTTATCAAAGAATTGGGGTAGCGGACCCGGCACAAATCGGTGTGGCTCCTTCGTCCGCTTTGCCCCGTCTCGACACCGCGGCGGCGATACGACGGCTGCCGGAGTCTGAGGCAAAGCTCGGATATCCGGTTCGCCTGCGCGGTGTCATTACATACTACGATCCGATTTGGAATTTGCTCTTCTTTCAAGGAGCCACCGAAGGGATTTACGTTATGACCGGGAATCAGGAATTGGATGTTAAATCCGGGCAACTCGCAGTGCTGACAGGCAATACAGGGCCGGGCGCCTTCGCGCCGATTGTCCAAAATCCATCGTTTGACATTTTATCGGACGGCCCGATGCCGGATGCCAAGCCAGTCACTTTTGGGGAAATGTTGACAGGGGCGCAGGACAGTCAATGGGTGAAAGTGCGTGGGCTCGTGCGATCATTGAAACGACTCCAGGATCATTTGGATGTAACCATTGCAGCGCCCGTTGGTCCAGGCTTGCTTCATGCCTATATTTTGAGGCCGGAAAAGAATACGCCCATTTCATTCGGCCCGGGCTCGGAGGTTGAGGCTCTGGGAGCCTGCGCGACTGATTTTAATTCTTTACGGCAACTTGCGGGTGTTAATTTATATTGCCCGGCGATTGAGTTTGTCCGCACGTTCAATCGGGAGTCGGGCGACCCGTACGCGAGAAAACTCGTGCAAATCAATTCTCTACTTCGGTTCGACCCGGACAAGCTGACAAATCAATTGGTCCATGTGCAGGGAGTCATCACCTATTCCAGTGAAAACATTGCTTACATTCAGGATAAAACCGGGGCGATTCGTGTGGAGTCGGAGGAGCCGAATGAAGCACGCGTGGGTGATAGTATTGAAATAGTCGGTTTGCTCCATACCAGTGGAACCGAACAGGCACTGTCACAACTGCATCTCAGGAAGATCAGCTCGTTACCCATGATCGCGCCCGTTGCGATCACTGCCGAAAATGTATTCGATCCGAATACGGCGGAGGATGGCGGCCTTGTTTCCATAGAGGGAACGTTTCTGGAGAGAACAGGATTCAAGGAGCAAACGCGCCTTTTGATTCAATCGGATGATTTTCTTTACAGTGCCGTTGGTGCTCCGCGGAGATTGCGGCCTCTTGGCAAGATCTACCCGGGCAGCCGGGTGCGCGTGACTGGGATCTGCTCCGTGCAAGAGAATGAGATGCGCCAGGCGAAATCGTTTCGAATCCTGCTTCGTTCCGCGGCGGATGTTCTCGTCCTGCAAGAACCTCCGTTTTGGGATTCAAAGCGTTTGCGCACAATCGCGGGCGGATTGGCATTTCTCAGTCTTGTAACCGTAGCCTGGGTCACAACACTTCGGCGGCGGGTTAAATCGCAATTGAAGGTCATTCAAAAGAACATGAGCGACCGCCAATCGCAGGAACGCCGGTTTACAGAGTTTGCCGAGCATTTTCCGGGAACGGCTTTCATCAAAGATTCCTCTGGCCGATATCTTTTTGCCAACCGGGCATTTGCGGCTCTATTGTGCAAAGATCCAGAAAAGGTATTAGGGTGTGTTGATTCAGAACTCGGGAGCGGTGATTGGTTGAGAAATCGAACGCGGGAGGACATTAAAGTTAAAGAATCGGCCTGCGTCCATGAAGTCGAGGAAGTTTTTCCTTCCGATCCGAACCGTTCATGGCTCACAACCCGGTTCTGCATATCCAATTCTGTTGAAGAGCCCCTCATTTGCGGTATCGGCGTTGAAACTACGACGCTAAAAACTTTGGAACAACAATTAATGCAGGCCCAAAAAATGGAGTCGATTGGAGTCCTGGCGGGAGGTGTGGCGCATGATTTTAATAATATCCTCACACTGATTCAGGGCTACGCTTCGATTCTGGAATCCCAGGAACTTCCCGCGGAAATCTCCGATGCGGCGCAGCAAATCTCCCGTGCCGTCACGCGAGCGTCTGACCTTACGCGGCAACTGCTAATGTTCAGCCGCAAGCAACCGCTCAAGACTGCCACGCTCGATGTTAATTCAGTCGCGCAGAATATTTTCAAAATGCTGGAGCGAACTTTGGGAGAAGATATATGTCTCGATTTGAAACTGGCTTCTGGCGCGCTTCTCGTCGAGGCGGACAAAGGGATGATCGAACAAATTTTGGTTAATCTCGCGGTGAATTCCCGCGACGCCATGCCCGGTGGAGGCACGTTCACGATCGAAACAGAACGCCGGTTAATCGCTCCAGTGGAAGCATCACATTATCGAGGGGGTCGGGCGGGAAATTTTGTAATGCTTCGGGTGATCGATTCCGGTAGTGGCATCCCCGCGGAAAATCTAAAGAAGATTTTCGAACCTTTTTTTACAACCAAAGAAGTTGGACGCGGGACTGGCCTGGGATTGGCAACTGTGTTCGGGATTGTGAAACAACACGGTGGATGGATTCAGGTGTCGAGCGTCATTCGCAGAGGGACCACGTTTGAAATTTTTCTGCCCGAAAGCCCTCGCACCAAGGAAACCACCGTTCCGCCGTCCGCGGAAACCAACATTCAGGGGGGCAGGGAGTCCATTCTGTTTGTAGAAGATGAGGAGATGCTGCGAATTTTGATGAAGCAGCTTCTGGAAACTAAAGGTTATAAAGTCATCACAGCCGACTGCGCGCGAGCAGCTCAGGAAATTCTCGAAAAAGGAAAGATTCAATTTGACGCCGTTGTTACCGATATCGTAATGCCCGGCGGTATGTCGGGGCGGGAACTTGCAGCCGCGATTAGAGCTCGCCACCCCGCACTGCCAGTGATTCTAGCAAGTGGATATTGCTCCGAAATTAACACGGAAGCAGGGAGAGATCTCAAAACATATCCGTTCCTGGAAAAACCATATTCAATTGATCAATTGCAGACGATTATCCAACAAACCTTGGCGAAAAACCTCGGAAAATTGTGAAGATCGTAACTCGAATGTAACAATTCAGCCATCTGGTCGTAACGGGGGGCCCATAGCCTGCGGGGGTCTAACGAACTCAGACTAACCAATGAACTACAAAAAGAAATTTGTCCGGGGAATAATTGGAGCAACTGGAATCGCTCTTTCAATCCCGGTTCTGCAGGCGCAGACCAATAGTCCCACCTCAGATCCACTGCTCGATGTGTTGATCAAAAAGGGGATCCTGACCGAGGCGGAGGCAAAACAGGTGAAGCACGAGGCCGAGCACGGCCC
>JAQGOX010000220.1 GCA_028293365.1 Verrucomicrobiales bacterium
GCCGGACAAACAGCCTTATGGGCTGCACACACAGTGATCAGAGGTCGAAAGGTGTATTTTGAACACCCGCATTTCTCAGCTCTCTGTGCTAATAACGATTGGGAACCATGCGGGAGACAGGTCCGGCAAAATAGTTGACCGACAGTTTTAATCGCGCCCTGAATACAGGTTAGTCTGGTGCAGGCCTTTGGAGTATCTTTGTATTGTTGGGGATTTCAGACTCCGATTTCCAATCCGCGCTCCGTTTTAGCGCAGGTTTATCAAACCTTAAACGTCAATTGGAGCAATCCTGTTATAATATTGAGCGGACCACGTTTTTCGTTGTCCAGGTATATGCGCTGGTCCTATCCTGCCGCCATCGTGGACAAAATAAACTTTTTCAGTCGAAATCTCTTGCGTGGTTTTGTAGCCGGATGGATTTGTTTCGGCATAGCGACGGAAACGATGGCAATTCGAGCGACGGAACGGCCCACTGTTTCCAAGCCTCGCGCAACCTCGGGCGATGCGGCCGTCGAGCCCGACTGGTCGCAACGACTGACTGTCACGGTGGGGCCCGAGAAAGCGGATCTGGTCGGTGCGAGCGATCGGGTTTTGCAAGCAGCGGTCGACTATGTGGCGCGGCTGGGTGGCGGAACGGTTCAGGTCCTGCCCGGGACCTATCGATTGCGCAACGCGGTCTATCTACAATCCAAAGTTCGTCTTCTTGGTAATGGAAGTGAGACGATTCTGATCAAGGAACCGTCGACAACCACATTATTGGCTGAGGATAGTGATTGGTATGACCAGGAGATTACGCTGAAGGATTCGACGGGGTTTGCGGTCGGCGACGGCATCTGCTTGCGCACGAAAAATCCCGATACCGGCGCCGAAACGGTGGTCAAAAGAACGTTGGTGGCGCGACAGGATAACCGCTTCAAACTGGATCGTCCGTTACGCGAAAATTTCTGGAAGATTGGCAACACTTCCGTGTCGACGCTTTTTCCAATCATTAGCGGCGAATTTATATCCGACTGCCTTCTAGAGGGACTCACCCTTGATGGCAACAAGGAGCATAATGCGAATCTCGATGGCAATTATGCGGGCTGCATTTTTCTCCAGGACTGCAACCGCATCGTCATTCGCGGGATCGAAGCGCGCAATTACAACGGGGACGGCATCAGTTGGCAGGTTTGCCACGATGTGCGGGTTGAGGATTGTGTTTCGAAAAATAATACCGATCTCGGACTTCATCCCGGGTCGGGTTCACAACGACCCATCATCCGCAATTGCATTGTCGAAGGGAACGACATTGGGATTTTCTTCTGTTGGGGTGTGAAATATGGCCTGGCGGAAAAGAATAAGCTGATCGGAAATCGCATCGGTGTTTCGATCGGCCATCGTGACACGGACAATCTGGTGGCGGATAACGAGATTGCCGGTAGCATTCAAACCGGAGTTCTCTTCAGGCCGGAGCGCGGCAAGGATTTTACGGGCAACCGGAACCGCATCGAGAACAACCGCATTGTAAACAGCGGCTCTACCAATGGTGTAGCCATCGATGTGCAGGGCGCGACGGAGGCGGTGGTATTGGCCGGAAACGAAATTGCAGAATCGCGTGGACCTGCCTCAAGAATAGGAGTGCGCCTGGGTGCGGAAACTAAATCAATCGAGGTGCGGAGCAATCAAATAACCGGTTTTGCGACCGCCGTGAAGCAACTAGCCGGGCCGAGTGTGCCTCGTTAACGAAACGCTGGCCGCTTCAAGTCCTACGGCAGTGTCGGTCGTTCGCTTGGAGGGAGCGTCGTCGTGGTCGCGCCCGACACTGAAATTGCGCCTGTGTCTGCCGCAATCGGAGCAGAGGTGAACGTGCCGGTAATCGAATTTGTATTTGGTGGAGTGAGCGTAAAATTTCCACTTTGAACGGTGATATAATTGAGAAGCAAGCTGTCCTGTTGTTCAGGCGAAATCAACGTTAAGGTGAACGAGTTTCCGTTTTGAACCGGATTCGAGAAATTGCCGGATAAAGGGGTGAACCCCGGTCGAGTCAGAGTGAATTGATTCACAAGATCCAAACGAAGCGTTGAAATCCCGCCATTATCCTCGTGGAGCGTAAAATCGTTCTGCGTAATTGAAGCCGGCGCCACAATGGACCTTTGTTGCGAACTGTTTACTCTTCCCGTCGTATCATCGCCGCACCCGACCCACAAAAATGGGGCGGCGACGGCCACGAAACATATCCCCTTCGCCTTCATGCTCACAAGCTCGACCCGAAAAGCGAATCGAACAAGTGGAGATGCCAAAAATAACATACTCGCGGTTTCGCCGGACAGGTACAGACTGCACCAATTCTCATTTAGCAGAGAAGCTGTATGTGCGCCGAGCATCTACCCAACAGCGAATGAGGAAGACGGGGCTTTTTGATTGGTATTTGCGTGTCCATTGCTGGCGGCCGCGCTGCGGATAGGCCTCGGCGCCCATATCCGCGCTCCCTCGTTGCCCAGAATGTTATCCAAGTGCCGCGGCTTTCTTCACACGCTGCGGGTAGATGCTCGGCTAACATACCGCGCTGGAAAATGAGAACTGCCCCACGGAATAATCGAAACCGATAAAGATTTACGGTTTGTGACGCGTGGCATTTTTTGTGCTTAAGTCCCACTGGATATGACAAAACAGAGAAGAATTCTGAAGGAGTATTTGTTTGAACTCCTTTGCATGGCCATTTTGCTGATATTCCTCACCACAGTGATTCCATCGGTGAGACAGACAGTGTTGTCTCTCGGGACAGTGCTCAATACAATTATGATGTTCGCGCTCGCCTCAGGCTGCGTCGTTGCAATATTGAATTACTTAAAGAAACGTAAACGCACTGAACCGCCACGGATGATCTCCCTCTACCTTGTTAATTCGAAGAAGATGGAAATGGTGTTATGCGGGATAAATAGTTCCAAATAAGAATCGATCTCACACCCTTGACCTGAAGAACCAATTGCCTACTCTCGCCCGATATGATCGGAGTGAGAGATTTTTTCGGCGTAGGCCTCCACGCGACGATGGGAATTTATTGGCGCGGGTTACTCTTAATCGCATTTTTAGCCTGCGTTCCGCGGAAGGCTGTCGAAAGTGGCGCGGCTCCTCTCTCCCCCGGTTTCGATTCGCCTGCAGTATATCCATCCGCTCCGCGCGGTGACGTGGTCGATGATTTTCACGGAACTAAAGTGGCTGATCCGTACCGGTCGCTTGAAGATCTGGATTCTTCGTCCACACGCACGTGGGTGCTTGCCGAAGCGAAGCTAACGGATTCCTATTTAAATCACATTGCAGCTCGATCCGGGATTAAGCGCCGACTCGCTCAATTGCTTGATTTCGAAAAATTCGGAGCTCCGTTTCATGCGGGCGACCGGTATTTCTACACGCATAACAGCGGACTTCAGGAACACAGCGTTCTTTACAGTACCACGAGCCTTGCCGGACCGACTACTGTGGCATTCGATCCCAACGTACTTGCTGCCGGGGCCAAGCTGGCGATCACCGGTTATGTCGTCAGCCACGATGGAAATCGGCTCGCATATGGAGTCTCCGTGGGCGGGTCCGATTGGACGGACTGGCATATTCGGGATCTTTCCACCGGACGAGATCTGCCTGATGTGATCCGGTGGACAAAATATTACAAACCGGCTTTTGCTTTGGATGGACAGGGCATTTATTACAGTGCGTTTCCCGCGCCTGCTCCCGGGGAAGAGCTACGGGCGCGTGATCTGGGCAACGCGGTTTACTTCCACGTTGTGGGAACTCCGCAATCGAGTGACCTAAAACTATATGAATGCCCGGATCACCCGGATTGGCAATTCGAGCCGCATCTCACCCCAGACAACCACTGGCTGGTACTGACAGCCGGCGAAGGCGAAGTTGGCGATAAAGGACTCGAAAACGTTTACGTCATTGAACTCGATCCAGGCGAGGAGGCAAAATCCAAGAAAGCTTCGGCCATCGCACTGGCCGAAGGTTTTAAAGCCGCCTACATTTTCGTCGGCGCAGATGCGGGCCTCCTCTACTTTCAATCCACGTCAG
>JAQGOX010000330.1 GCA_028293365.1 Verrucomicrobiales bacterium
CAAAGCGTCGAAATCGAGGGCGGGATCACTCCCGCAGATCGTGTCATCACGAATCCGTATGACTCTCTTGTCAGCGGTAGCAAGGTTCAAATCGTGGAACCAGATAGCTCTGTCGCATCCAAATAACTTCACCTCGTGAAACATTTCCAAAAAACTAGAACTCCGAACTCACAGGGCATTTGCTTTTGTCTGGCAGAGGTCCTTGCGGGGCGTTTTGGGATGGTCCTTTCCTCAACCCTCCTGATCGTTGTCGCCGGTTGCATGGTCGGACCGGATTACAAACGTCCAGAGGCGACAACCATGCCTGCGGCTTTCACCGGAGCGACGAATGTGGTCACCACCGACGCCGGCACGACCAATGGCTGGAAGGTTGCCCAACCACAGGCTCAGATTTCAAAGGGTAGCTGGTGGGAAGTTTTCGGTGATACTGAATTGAACCGCCTCGAAGACCGGGCTTCCACCGCCAATCAACAACTCAAGGTTTCCGTCGCCCGCTTTGCCGAGGCCCGCGCCCAGATGGATGTCGCCCGGGCGGGGCTTTTCCCGAACATTTCTGTTTCAGGCTCGTTTGTCCGCCAACGCAGTTCTGCAAACGCTCCATCCACGATCACCGGCAACGCCCTCGGGACGACCGCCACCTTCAACGATTTTAATGTGCCACTGAGCCTTGGTTACGAGCTGGACATTTGGGGCCGAGTCCGCCGCAACGTTGAATCCGCACGAGCCCAGGTCCAGGCCAGCGCGGATGATCTTGAAACGATCAAACTAATGATTCAGGCGGAGGTAGCGGTGGACTATTTCACATTGCGGGCGTTAGACGCGCAGAAGGCGGTTCTTAATTCCAGTATTGAAGTGTTCACGAAATCTCTGCAGTTGACCCGTAATCTGCGGGCTGCGGGAGCCGTCTCCGATCTCGACGTGGCTCAGGCGCAAACGGTTCTTAAGACAACCGAGGCGCAGTTACCGTCCGTCGTGCTTCAGCGGGCACAATTCGAACATGCCCTGGCTGTGTTGGTCGGACAGCCTGCCTCGGCCTTTCGCGTTCCGGAATATGCACTCTCTTCTTCTCCTCCGTTCATCCCTTCGGGACTGACTTCAGAGTTGCTGGAGCGAAGGCCCGATATCTCCGCTGCCGAGCGGCGCATGGCAGCGGCGAACGCCAGCATCGGTGTCGCCAAGGCAGCGTTTTTTCCAACGGTTCAATTGAACGGTCTTGCGGGCTTCGAAAGTCTCAATGCCGGAGCCTTGTTCAACTGGTCCAGCCGCCTGTGGGCAGTGGGACCTTCCATAACCTTGCCGCTCTTTGAAGGAGGAAGACTTCGTGCGGGTCTGCGACTGGCAAAGGCAAGTTACGATGAAATGGTCGCGAGCTATCGCCAGAGTGTATTGTCGGCTTTCGCGGAGGTGGAGGACAATCTTGCTGCGCAGACACTTCTCGCCAACCAATACGCGGTGCAAAGCGAGGCCCTGGTTGCGGCCCGTAAACAGTTGGAAATTGTTAATAATCAATATCGTGATGGCCTTATAACTTATCTCGAAGTCGCGACAGCCGAGAGTACCGCATTGAATGTCGAATTCGCAGCCGCCGCCTTGCGCGGTCAACAACTCGTTGCCACCGTCACTCTCGTGAAAGCACTTGGCGGCGGATGGCAGGCAACGCCACCTCCATAACGATAAGCACCACTACAGCTTCGAATTCATTCTTGAGGCCGTTTCTGCCGAGCATGACATTAATAGGTTTCTGAGCCTGCTGAAACTCGATGGTATGTTGACATTAGTCGATGCGCCGGAAAAGCCGCTCCCGGTCGCAGGATTGCCCTCCAACTCTACCCGGATTTTCGACACCACCTGCGATACCGTGGGTGCGGATATCCGAAATGCTTCCGAGTGGGTCGCCTGATCATACCAAGATATGATGGATAGCTTTCAGCGAGGCGCGCTACGGTTGCACATCGTGCCGAGAAAACGAAACGCGATAAGGCGTCAACAGCTTGCAGAACGCCGCGAAATTCGGGCCGCGGGGACGAATCTGTTCGGGCATGAGCATAGATTGGGTGGGAAATCTAAATGAATGTTCCGGTAAAAGTACTTCTGCTGGAAGATTGTGAGCGTGACGGAATGCTTATCGCAGCAGAGCTCGAAAATGGGGGCTATTCACCTGCGATTGAACGCGTCTGGAGCGCGGAAACAATGGACGCTGCGCTTCAGAGCGCTCGGTGGGATCTTATTATCAGCGACTTCAACATGCCTTCTTTCAATGCTTTTGAAGGCCTGGCGCTTTTGAAGAAACGTGGATACGACATTCCATTCATTATCGTATCAGGGACCGTAGGCGAAGAGCGTGCGGTAGCGGCAATGAAAGCGGGAGCCGCCGATTACGTTCCGAAGGGCAGTCTGGGGAGGCTGATACCCGCAATTAACCGAGAGTTGGCTGAATTTCAAGAACGCGAATTACGCAGAAATACGCAGCGAGCTCTCGCGACTGCTGAGGGAAATTTTCGGACGCTGGTTGAAAATTCAATCGCAGGGATTTATGTGATTCAAGACGAGCGGCTCGCATACGTTAATCCCAGAGTTTCTGAGATACTCGGTTACAGCATCCCAGAGTTACTCTCTCGTCCGCTGGTTGATTTTGTATGTCCAGAAGATCGCGCTACGGTTGAGTCGAACATCCGCAAGCGGATTGACGGAGGCGTGAAGAGCATTAACTACACCCTTCGTATGATAGCAAAGGATGGGACATTAGTTTACATTGAGGCGCATGGTGCCCGCACTGATTACAATGATCGTCCCGCTATTTTAGGCATCCTTACAGATGCTACGCAACGGAGGCGCGCCCAGGAGCGATTTACAACTATTTTCCGATCAAGTCCCGTTGGCATCGCCCTCTCCACTCTGTCCGAAAATCGCGTAATCGAGGCTAACGAATCCATTCTCGAAATACTGGGTTATTCACGTGAGGAGTTTGTCGGTCGCACGATCACGGAGCTTGGCCTGTGGGCTGATGCAAACGAGCGTTTGAACCTGATCGAAAGCCTTGTGGCCTCGGGCAGCATCTCAAATATAGAGTGCAACTTTCGACGAAAGTCGGGAGAAAAAGGAGTCGGTCTCGCTTCCTTTGAGCTGATTGAAGAGCAGGGCGAAAAATGTGTCCTTGTTTTTTTTCACGATATTACAGAAAAAAAATCGCTTGAGTCCCAGGTGATGCGCAATCAGCGCATGGAGAGCATTGGATCTTTGGCAGGTGGGATCGCGCATGACTTGAACAACGCCCTTGCCCCAATTCTGATGACCGCCGAATTGTTGCGCATGACCTATGACCAACCTGAAGCTCACCGAATGCTTGATGTGCTCAAATCGAGCGCCCAACGGGGGGCGGAAATGGTGAAGCAAGTTTTGACCTTTGCTCGTGGTATTGAAGGCAAACATGCTGTCGTGCAAATCCGCCACGTGATGACGGATATAATCAGCATGGCTAAACAGACTTTTCCCAAGACGATTGAGATCAAACAGTCCATTTCCAAAGACCTCTGGCCGGTGAATGGGGATTCAACCCAGTTGCATCAGGTGCTCTTAAATCTCTGTGTTAACGCCCGTGATGCCATGCCTCACGGGGGCGTTTTAACGCTCTCGGCCAGTAACGTTTTTTTGGATGAAAAAGCGCTGCAGATCTTCCTCGAGGCAAAAGAAGGTCCGTATACAACCATAAGTGTAGTCGATACTGGAACTGGAATTCCAGATCATATCCGGGAGCGGATATTCGATCCGTTTTTCACCACAAAGGAAGTGGGCAAGGGCACCGGACTCGGTCTCTCTACAGTACGCAGCATAATAAAAACCCATAACGGTTTTTTAAGCCTCGAATCCAAGGAAGGCAAAGGAACACAATTTACGATTTATTTGCCTGCAGAGGTATCTGGGAAAAATGAGTTGGCCGAAAGCACCCGGCCAATTGTCCCTGCAGGCAATGGCGAGTGCATCCTCGTAGTCGACGACGAAGCTCTCATTCGTGATATTGCAAGGCAGGTTCTGGAAGCCTTCGGTTACGAAGTGTTGATTGCCCAAAATGGTGCGGAGGCCGTGGCAATCTGCGCGCAGAACAACGGAAAAATCCGTCTCCTGTTGACGGACCTTAGAATGCCAGTGATGAATGGAGCCGCAACAATTGAGGCGATACGGTTGATCGCGCCTGAAATCAAAGTGATTGTTGCAACTGCTGAAACCATTTCAGACGAGGCGAAACTTTTCATGCCGTCGAGTGCCCAGGCCGTATTGCAGAAGCCCTTTACTCCGGACAAACTATTGCGTGCGATTCACGAAGTGCTTCACGGAAAAGGACCTGAAATCTGATTGAAAATCCAAGGCGACCGGAAGGTTTCCACGCTTCCCACTGTGGGTTGGGAGTGATGACAGAACCTCGAAGCTATTCGCGGGGAGGCACTTCGCGAAGTCTTTCCGACATTCGAACCAGGTCGGCGACTGACGAAGCTTTCATTTTTTTCATGACTTGCCCCCGCTGCACCTTGACAGTGATCTCCGCTGTTCCCAGAGTTGCCGCAATCTGTTTGTTTAAAAGGCCTTTGGCGACCAATTCCATGACTTCGCGCTCTCGAGGCGTCAAAGATTTGTGTCGAGTTCTTAGGTCAAAACCTTCGCGATCAACTTGAAGTGCGCGATGAATCGCAGCGAGCAGGTCCTGCTCACTAAAGGGTTTTGTGAGGAAGTCGACTGCGCCTGCTTTCATCGCCTCGACTCCCATCCGGACATCGCCGTGCCCGGTGATAAAAATCACCGGGAGTGGGCAGTTCCGGGCGTGCAACTCACGCAAAACCTGAAGCCCGTTTCGACCCGGCAGGCGCACATCCAGCACAATGCACGCAGGTCCTTCCGGCTCCGGCAAGCGCAGAAATTCTTCACCGTTGCCGAGGGTATTGACTCTCAGTCCAACCGAACGAATCAAACTATCCAATGCCTCACGAACAGATTCGTCATCGTCCACCACGAACACAATCGGTAACGCAGAGGGTGATTTCATTGCGTTTGAAGCGGAAGTCTGAATTGAAAACCGGCGCCGTGTGGGTTGTTGGAAATGGCTTTCAGCTTTCCGCCGTTCGTCTGCACAATCCAGCGACTGATTGCCAGTCCGAGCCTCAGCCCTTCCGCTTTCGTCGTGTAGAAGGGTTGAAATAATCGTTCGTCTGGATTCGTCTCAATTCCGGCCCTCTTGTCCTCTATCGCAACTTGCACGTGGTTCGGTTGGAGGAATCTTGTGCGGACGCGTAACGTGCGCTGCCTCCCGACCACGCGTCGCATTGAATCCAGGGCATTCAGGAAACGATTGAGCCCCCGTGATGGTTTGAATTCGCTCATGGGATTCTTCGATCCGGCGCCCTGTTGAGACGCGCCTCGCGCCTGCAAAGTTGAAATCAATTCAGGTGATACCACAGCAGTAGAGCTCTTGCAAGAACGTCGCACCTGGTTCGATCTGCCGGTCAGCATCAATACGGGTAGAGCGCTCTTCACTTTCGAAGGACACAAGACAGTGGGTGATCTCGCAAGGCAACCAGCGGATCGCAACGAGCAGTCATGACTGGACCGTCAAAATCTGGAACGCAGCGCCGCGTCAGTGAGTCGGCTGAGAGCGCTGGAGTCGGACCCGAGTTCGGCCAGGACTTCACCATGTTCAGGAGTCGCGACCATTTCTAGAACGGTTTTGGCTGGAAAAATCTCGAGCCAATCCAGCAATTGCTCCTGTTGTG
>JAQGOX010000344.1 GCA_028293365.1 Verrucomicrobiales bacterium
CGAGATATGCCCCAACTCATCGTCGGACAAATCGAGGAAAATGTCGTCAGAAAGTTGAAGCAACAAGCCGGTGCGCATGGTATTTCGATGGATGAAGAGCATAGGCGCATCCTTCGGCAAGCGCTGCGTGGTTCGACGTAGAGAAAGCGTTCATTCAAAGACTTCCTGCTCGCCATCCCGAACGGGGGTAAGGATCAGGATTTCGACCGAGAACGTTAGTTCGACCGTCCGTGTCTTAAAATATCCCATTCCTGTGCCTTGGCTGGACGGGAATCTCCTGTCGGGGCGGGCATCTTCTTGAACATCCGGCGATATTCTTCCAGTAACCGGCCCCTTAGTGCACGGGCAGTCGCGGGGGCAACGGATCGGGAAGCGGTTTGCGCGGTATCGGTTGTTCGCGCATGGCGGCATTGTAAACGAAAGACGCCATGATCGCTGACGCCTGCATGAGATCGCCCGGCTCGACGTGATCATAAACATCCAGTTCGGAATGATGGGTGCGGCTCATGTAATCCAGTGGGTCCTGGATGAATTGAAAACCAGGCAGGCCAACCTGATCGAACGAAAGATGGTCCGTGCCGCCCGTGTCCCGAATCGTAATGGTTCCCGCGCCCAAATCTTTGAAAGGATGAAACCATGATTCGAATATCGGCCGGGCCATATCATTCCCCTGGAGATGAATGCCCCGGATTTTCCCGGAGCCGTTATCCAAATTAAAGTAGGCTGCCAGCCTGGTGTGTTCCGGTTTTATTCTCATGTCGGACGGGTCCGCGAAATGTTCCCGCACGTACGCGCGCGAACCCCAAATCCCCTGTTCCTCGCCGCTCCACAAGGCCACTCGCACCGTGCGATCCATTTTCAAACCGAGCACTTTCAAAATACGCATAGCCTCGAGCGCGACGGCGCATCCGGCTGCGTTATCCGTGGCTCCGGTGCCGGCATGCCACGAATCCAAATGCCCGCCCAGCATGACGACTTCATCCTTCTTTTTGCCGCCGGGAATCTCCGCGATCACGTTTGCAATCACAGGCTTGTCGACAAAAGCTGCAGCGAGATTTATTTCCACCTCGGTCGCAATGTTCTTTTCGACCAGGCGCCACAAGCGGTTAAAATGTTCGGGGGCGAGCGCCACGGATGCGGGCGCGACGGGTTCACCCTCTTTATACGGGCCGGCTGCCTCCGAAAAAACCACGCCGCCGGAGCCGCGCGAATCGGTTTTTAGAATGGCCAAAGCCCCTTCCTCGCGAAAGAAAACATTCAATGTATCCAGCGCCTCGCGGGTGCGTTCCCAATAATCGGCCGTCATATCGAGCGGCAGGTTCTTAAACATGGCCGCGCGTTTTTTCCCATCGCGAGGAAGCTTATCCGGAATCCAGGCGGGCTTGAGGGAAGGCGCAAGCTCCGAATATTCGGTCAAAGCAGCCAGCGCTTTGTCATCCTCGCGCTTGCTCGCGCTATCGGTCGGCTGCGAAAAAGCGCGCTCCCGACCTAGTAGAACGATTTTCCCGCGCAGCTTGCCCTTCCATTCCTTTTCGTATTCGGCGATTCGCTCACGAATGGTTTCGATATCGATATCACGGCGTCCCTCATCTTCGTGGTACAAAGCGGTCGCCGCCACTGGACCCCGCACCGCCCCTTGAGTGCCTTCAGACCATGCGAGCGGCGTGCCGTGCAGGGGCGCGAAGGTCGGCTTTTGCAGCGAAATGGAAAATGTGCTGTAGCTCCAGCCGCGCCCGAAGGGACCCCACTTTTCAAGATGCGCATTTTCAGCGCCGGATTTTTGCAATTCACCGAGCGCCCATTGCGCCGCGCTCTCGAACCCTGGAGAACCGGTGAGGCGCGGGCCATTCACGTCCGTAAGATAAAACAAATGATCCATCACGTGGGAATTCTCAAACGCCTCCGCCTTGATGCGATGGACAATTTGCAGGTCGGGCGCATCATCGGCAAACAGGAGCGTTGCATTTGCCAGCAGGAGCGAGAAAAGCGTGATTCGGTTCATACGGTTGATGTGGCTATAGTGTATAGTTCGGCCATTTTCGCAACGCAAACCCGCGCCCCGGGTTTCCACAATGAACGCCGCCCAACGGTGTTGTAACCGGACACGCCCAAGAGTGCGCGTGGACGATTGCGAGCGAAGTAACAAACGCCATCGATTGGGGCATCGGGAATTACCCATAACCTGAAAGGCTGAAAAAGACATTGTAGTCATTTAAAAAGGCAGCATTCATCGAAAATTCCATGACGAACCCAGAGTTGGTCGCTGTACGTATTTCATCCGACTCCCCGGCGGTGGGTGGATCGGATATTTTGAAGCATTAACGGGTCGAAGTAGCGGCTCAATTCGAGTTGCTCGATTCGGCAGTTAACTAAAACAAAATCCATATATGAAACCACATGACTCTTATCGGCCATCCTCCAGCCGCCATGCCACAAAAGGTTGGCGTTTTTTACGAACCTCGACGGGTAGGCTTCTGCTACTGGCCGCAGGAATCCCCTCAGTTCTTGCTGTACCTCCGCAGAAAATTGCCTTTTCATTTTCAGCCCCGAACGTCCTCACCGGTGTCTGTCCATTTTCTGTGAATATTGAATCGACTGTGACGGGGACTGAAACGCTTTATTTTGATAAAAGCGGTGCCCTGACGAGAATCTTCATTCACCAGACCGAGCAGGACACATTTTCGGCGAATGGAAAAACACTCATTGGCATACCGTTCACGTTTAATATCGAAGCCTATGTCGATAGCACCGGTAACATCACGCTTGCTTATGCGGACGGCGTGGCCGAAAAAATCCCGCTGCCGGATGGAAGTCTGTTTATCAGCGCCGGACGGATCGATCTCCTGAATCATCCAGGCGCCGCCTTTATCCTTTCCCCGGATAAAGGAAATCCCGGCGACGTGGCTGCGTTTTGCGCGGCGCTTTCGCCTTAGTTCTTAAGCCAATCGCGAGGGCGGAGGATGGTGATTACCCGACTCCGCCCTGACAGAGCTTGCAGATGTCGAAACGTTCGCGTCGGTGATCACCAAAGCCGACATTAGCTGATGCAATCGCCTGGACATGGAGACGTCACGCGACACGTGTGGACACTAAAAATCCTTGCTTGATTACCGGCTTGCCCATCGATCTCGATATTGCTGAACACCCTTTCCCGCATCTGTTTTCAGTTACGCTTGCCGAGAAGCTCATGGATTGGTGGTCCACTGGCAGGTGATGCAGGCCGGAAGTTTTCCCCAAGCAAAGCAGCAATCGTTGCTGCAAGCTGCGATTGAGCGTACATCGTGGATTGCTGGCGCTCTCCGAGCGCGGGGGTATCGGGACCGATGACCGCGAGCCAGTCTCCATCGGATCCGGCGATTTTTTCGCCATGGCTTTTCCAATCGATCAACCCCGATCCGCGCCCATGATCCGCAGTGATGATAAACGTGGTTTTGTCGCGGTATTGTGGCATCGACTGGGCTCTTTCCCACAAGTCTTTCACAAAGCGATCCACCAGATGCGCCGCCTGCAGATACAAATCGTAGCGCCCGGCATGCGCCCATTCGTCCGTTTCTCCGAAACCGATAAACACGGCACGCGGTTTCTCCCGTTTCAAATAACCGGGAATAGCATGGAAAAGAAACGAATCATGGATGATATCATGCCAGACCGGGGTGGTGTCCCGCACCAGTTCCGTGAGGTATTTGGGCACTTGAATTTCCCGTTCGGTAAACCTTCCCTCCCAGGCCGGCCAAATCGGCAGTCTACTTCGTTCAATATTGAAAATGTAGGGAAAAACATCCCAGGATCCGAACACCGCCACCTTCCGTTTGAACTGCGACCGGCTGTTGAGCCATTCAAAAACGTTCAGATTAGGATTGGGCTTCTTGTCGTTGCTGTCAACGCGGGGATCGGCGATCCCAGTGACAATTTCATTATACCCGGGGTACGAGAAATTCTTCCCGTTGCTGACGCGCACGACGCTTCCCACTGCTTGATTCCCGAAAAGTTGCCCATGCGTCGCAATTTGCGTCCAAAAAAAGGGCAGCAATGCCTTCCGCCGCTCCTGGGAAGTCTCCCTCCAATACATTTTTCGCAATGCGTTTGTATCATTGACCCCTCCATCCTTTGTTAGCAATGCA
>JAQGOX010000354.1 GCA_028293365.1 Verrucomicrobiales bacterium
AGTTACACAAATGCCGCGAATCGCCTCGTCGAGTTGCTCAACGCAGCTGATTATTCTGGTGTCGAGAGCCTGTTCAGCCAGGAAATGAGCAAGGCGTTGCCGCTGGAAAAAGCGACGGAGTTTTTCAAGGGACTCAGCGCTCAAGCCGGCAAAATTCAAAAGCTCGGCGAGCCCAAGCCAGGTTCTCAGGGAGTGGTTTTCCCGGCGCATTTCGAGCGCGCTATGCTGGACATGACGCTGGTGCTCGATGGGCAAAACAAAATTGCCGGGCTTCTTTTCCGACCGCACGCTGCATCGGCCGAGGCCCCGCCGAAAAAGCAACTGACAGAGTTATCGCTGCCATTCAAAGGCAAATGGCTGGTGTTTTGGGGTGGCGATACGATCGCAATCAACCAGCACCACGACGTTCCAGCGCAGCGCTTTGCTTTCGATCTGCTCGGCGTGGATGCAACCGGTGAAACGCATCGCGGTGATGGCAGCAGGAACGAAGATTACTTTTGCTTTGGCCGTGAAGTGGTTGCGCCCGCGGACGGAATTGTGGTTGAAGCGATCGACGGCGTGCGCGACAATACGCCGGGTTCAATGAATCCGTACTGTTTGGTCGGCAATTGCGTCGTGATTCAGCATCGGACGAATGAAGTTTCCGTCCTCGCGCATTTTCAGCGCGGCAGCGTCGTCGTAAAGGCGGGCGAGCAGGTGAAGCGCGGCCAGCTTCTCGGAAAGTGCGGCAACTCGGGAAATTCTTCGGAGCCGCACTTGCATTATCAGTTGCAAGATTCGCCGATCATTCAGGATGCTCTGGGAATCAAATGTTTCTTCCAAAAAGTGGTCACGAAGGAGGGCAAAATGGAATCGAATTATTCGCCAGTCAAAGGCGATATCGTCAGCCCGGAGTGACGAAACGATTGAATGGCGCAGCGTTTAAGAGCGATTTCCTCTCAGTATTCAACCATACGGCCTGAAGTTTAGTGAGCGGGGCGGAGCATGCCCCGGTGGCGGCCTTCGCGATCAGCCTGCCGTCATCGACAGAATAATTTTGGGTTATTTGTAAGGAAAGAGTCTGGCAGGTCACTATTTGAGCAAAACAAATTCAACTGAATGTCTGCTGAAGAACATGAAAAACTATTTCGCCGCTGGCTGGCGGAACACACCGGCCTGATGTGGAAGGTCGTTCGCGCTTTCACGGCGACACAGCAGGATCAGGAAGATTTGCTGCAGGAAATCCTGGTGCAACTGTGGTCGTCGTTGCCGGCCTTTCGGGGCGAGGCGAAGGAAAGTACCTGGATTTACCGCGTCGCCTTCAACACCGCGCTGGTCTGGAAGCGGGATGAAAAACGCCTGCGGGTGAAGCATGCGGCGTTTCTGGAGCTCCAGGAGTTGCGCGAGCCTGCCGCCGCACCGGAAGAATCGCGCGAGGAAGAACTGGTCACGCTGCTTTACGCCGCGATCCGCCAACTGCCGAAGCTGGACGCCTCGCTCGCGCTTATGCACCTCGATGGCTTGAGCTATCGCGAGATGAGCGATGTGCTGGGCCTGTCTGAAAATCATGTGGGCGTCAAACTCAACCGCGTCCGCAAACAACTGGCCGAACTATTGAAAGGAGCCACCAATGAACTTTGAAGATTTGGCCAAGGCGTGGCAATGCCAGAAGCCTTCCGTAAAAGTAACCATCAACGACCCCGAAGCTTTATTCCGGGATATCCGGCTCACGCAACGTCTCTCCAAAATAGTGAATTTCTGGAGCGACATGTTTATCGTCGGCGTGGAAGCGCTCCTGATTCTGTATTTCCTGCGTGCGGGGATCCGCCTCCACGACTGGGTGGGCTATTTGATGGCGTCCGCCTGCTTTTTCGTCGGTCTTTTTATTCTCGTGGATCGCTGGCGGCAACGCCGCAGGCGGCCCCTCACGAATGAGTCGCTCGTTTCCTGCATCCAGTCGTCGCTGGTTCAGGTCAAGCACGAGATATGGCGGTCGAAAAATATCTTCTGGTGGTATGTGCTGCCGCTTGAAATTGGATTTGCGGGGACGATCGTCTCGGGAGTCTGGCGCGCTCGTACCAGAGGGATGGGGCACTTTCTCGAGCAGATTCTCGAACTTGCGGTTTTCGCACTCATTTGTGGATTGATTGGCTGGGTGACTTACTGGCTCAGCAAGTTCGGTCTGCGCAAGTCGCTGGAACCCCGTCGAAAAGAATTGGAAGAATTGCTAGCCAGCCTGAATGAAGATGTATCGGAGTCCAGTCAGCCACCACCGGCAAAGAAACCAGCAAACCGCAATATTGTATTCCTGACCCTGGTCCTGCTGGTTGCGATCCCGGCGGTGGTGGGGATCGTTGTGCACCGAGCCCCTCCGGCGTTCGACGAAGTTGCCCACGGCCTCGAAGCCATCCGCAAAAAACACAACCTGCCGGCCCTCGCCGTGGTGGTGACGAAGGATGGGCAGATTTGCGAACGCGACATCGCTGGGGTTCGCAAGTGGCGTGAAGCCGCGCGCGTGACGACGAACGACCTGTTTCATATTGGCGGTTGCACGGAGTCCATGACTGCCACGCTCACCGCAATGCTGATTGAGGAAGGGAAATTGCGTTGGGACACGACCATTCAGGAAGTGTTTCCCGAATTGAAAGAAAGGATGGACCGACAGTATGAAGCCGTGACCGTCGAGCAATTGCTGCGTCATCACGGCGGTGTTCCCGCCGAGCCGCCGCCTGCCGCATGGAAGAGGGCTTGGAAAGAGAAAGGCACGCTGATGGAGCAGCGCCGGGAATTCATCACATCGGTCTTGAGCGAACCTCCTGCCACCGCACCAGGCACGAAGTGGATTTATTCCATTCAAGACTATGCCATCATTGGCGCGATCCTGGAAAAGGTCACCGGCACGCCCTACGAAAAATTAATCACGGAAAAACTGTTCCAGCCGCTGCACATGGACACCGCCGGGTTCGGTTCACCCGGAACCTTCGGTGGGTTGGTTCAGCCGTGGGGGCATGTCCGCGAAATGTTCCTGACGGTGCCCGATCAGGGAGACAATCCACCCGCCGTCGCCCCAGCCGGCCGCGTCCATTGCTCGCTGGATGACCTGGCGCGCTTCGCTCTGTTCCATTTACAAGGCGCTACGAACGGACTTTTGAAGGCTGAAACCATGAAGCGACTGCACACGCCATCGACCGGCAACAAGACGGCCGATGAGGCGGACCAAAGCGGGTGCGGCTGGCTGGTATTGAAACGCGGGTGGGCCGGAGGCGATGCGCTCTGGCACAACGGTTCAAACACCAGGTGGTATATCGTTATGTGGCTCGCGCCGAATAAGGATTTCTCTGTGATTGCCGCGACGAACATTGCTGGTCCTGACGCCGAGCAGGGCTGCGATGAAGCGGCTACCGTGATGATTCAAAAATGGCTGGCTCCTGCGATGTGAATTTTGGGGAAAGGTCAATGAGTATCAATAACGAGGACCGACCCGCGCAGGGCGTGTTTTGAAAGTTCGGGATTCCAGGGCGCGATTTAGGCGCGGGTCGAAATCTGAGCCGTGGTATTTATGGTCACGGTCTGAACAGTCCCTTTCAATTTTCGCACTGGTGCGGGTTAGTGCTCGGCGCACATACCCGGTTCATGAAAACTAAGGCGTTGTTACTCGAAAGAATTGTTGAGTTGGCTGGTTGAGATAGG
>JAQGOX010000531.1 GCA_028293365.1 Verrucomicrobiales bacterium
CGCATAGCATCAATGCCATTACGTAGCCAAAAATCCTGAAGAGCGTCGCCTACGATACAGGCTGCATTGCAAAGTGGCAAATCGACGGCCATGGCAGCCGCTCCGCAATCATACCAGAGGACCGCCGCCAGGGATTCGACTATTGGAAAGTTTTGGAGTGCACGCACGATTACAACAACTCCTTCTATTACGCCGATACGCCTGAGAAGTTGAAATGGAACGGCTACGACGCACTCGCTCAAACCCGTGACGCGCAGAATTATCTTCGCGTTCACGCGAAAACCAAACGACCTTTCTTGCTTTGGCTTGCCTGGGGACCGCCCCACAATCCATACGAAACGTCACCGGCTAGATATCGGTCCATGTACGCGCCTGAAAGCATTCAACTTCGCCCGAACGTCCCCGATTCAGACCGGGCCGCCGCTCGCAAGGATCTCGCCGGCTACTATGCCCATTGCACCGCGTTGGATGATTGTTTCGGCGATTTGGTTCGGACGCTCGAAGAGACCGGCCTCGCCACAAACACAATCGTTGTTTTCACATCGGACCACGGCGATATGCTTTGGTCACAGGATCAACAGCGCAAACAAAGGCCGTGGGAGGAGTCCGCGCGCGTGCCGATGCTCTTTCGACTGCCACCGGAATTTGGGATCCATCCGCAGCATTCGGCAGCAACCATCAACTCGGAAGATGTCATGCCGACCTTGTTAAGGCTATGCGATCTGCCAGTGCCGAACTCAGTCGAAGGCTTCGATTTCACTACTACAATGCGGCGTGGTGTCGATCCTTCCGGCGGCGCAACAGTCATTCGCTGCATTGCACCTTTTGGTGAATTCGTTCGACGCCGTGGCGGCCGCGAATATCGCGCGCTCCGCACGGCGACGCACACCTTCGTTCGGGATCTTAACGCTCCGTGGCTCCTCTACGATAACCAGGCCGACCCATATCAATTGAACAATCTCATCGGAAAACCCGGCAGTGCGATTCTCCAGGCGAAACTCGACGCGATCTTGAGAAAGAAACTGATCGAACAACATGATGAGTTTCGTCCCGGTCCCGAATACGTCGCGAAATGGCGCTACAAAGTGGATGAGACCGAAACGGCGGTTTATCAGCCGTGACCTTGCAATCAAACGACACTCCCTTTACGATCCGGAACCTATGAAATTCCTTATCCTTTCCCTCGCAATTACGGCTGCTTCCTGCCTGTTGATGGCTGTGCAGGCGGCGGATCAGCCTAAAAAAGAAGGCTCGGGCGTCTTGAGACATATGGTTGGTTTCAAATTCAAGTCTACTGCAACCGAGGCAGAGATCAAAAACATCGAAACTGAATTCGCAGCCCTGAAAAAGAAAATCCCTCAGATTGTCGGCTACGAATGGGGTATCAATAACAGTCCGGAAGGATTGAACAAGGGTTGCACCCATGGGTTCCTGGTTACTTTTAAGAGCGAAAAAGACCGGGACGCCTACCTCGTTCATCCTGATCACAAAGCCTTCGGCGCATTGGTTCGCCCTCTGTTGGACGATGTGTTCGTGCTCGATTTCTGGAGCCGGAATTAGCCCGGAACGACGATGCGCACTGGTTCCACCGATTCGATAAATCGAACTGCGCCGATGTTTGATAGCTGTATGAGCTCGGTTGCAAATTAAAACAAACCTACCAATAGTAACTCAATGCTTCTGACACGCGAGGAGTTGGATAGTCTCATCAACCTGAAACATCGGTCTCCGCACGAGTTGCTGGGAATGCATCCGCTCGGGAATGGCTCGGGCATTGTCGCGCGAGCGCTGATTCCGGATGCGCAGAAGGTTTCGCTTTCGCCCACTCATGAAAAAGCGAAACCCGCTTTTGACCTGGAGCGGATTGACGGAACCGATCTGTTCGAAGGGGTTTCGAAGAAAGCAAAGGAAGTTTACGCCTACGATTTAACGATTACTTCGAAGGAGGGATCGAAACGGCATACGCGCGATGCCTATTCTTTTCTTCCTACGCTTGGTGAGACAGATCTGTTTCTGTTTGGCCAGGGCAATGAACTGCGGATTTACGACAAGCTGGGATCGCATTTGCGTGTCATCGACGGCGTCTCTGGCACAAGCTTCGCGGTGTGGGCGCCGAATGCTCAGCGGGTCAGCGTGGTGGGGAGTTTTAACGGTTGGGATGGACGGGCCAATCCGATGCGATTGCTCGGCGTCTCTGGAGTCTGGGAATTATTCATTCCAGGGGTGGGCGAGGGGACCCTCTACAAATACGAAATTCGCGACACCCACGGCGCTATCGTATTGAAGACCGATCCGTTCGCCACATTTTCCGAACCCCCTCCCAAGCAGGCCTCGATCGTTTGGGACGTCGAGAAGTTTCAGTGGAACGATGCCTCCTGGATGGAAGCACGGGCCAAAGTTGATTGGCTTCGCGAGCCGGTTAGCGTTTATGAAGTCCACTTGGGATCCTGGCGCAAAACCGGTATCGCAGAATCTCTGGGCTACCGCGAAGCGGCCACGGAACTCGTGCAGTACGTGAAGGAAATGGGCTTCACACATGTTGAGTTTATGCCGCTATCCGAGCACGCATACTACCCTTCATGGGGTTATCAGATTACCGGCTTTTACGCACCGACTTCACGGTACGGAACGCCCGAGGATTTGCAATTCATGGTGGACGCTTTCCATAACGCCGGAATCGGCGTGATTGTCGATTGGGTTCCCGCGCATTTTCCGAGGGACGAATGGGCGCTCGCAAAATTTGACGGTACCGCCCTGTTTGAGCACGAAGACCCGCGCAAAGGCTCTCATCAGGACTGGGGAACTCTTATATTCAACTATGGCCGCCACGAAGTGCGGAACTTTCTGACCGCGAACGCGCTCTTCTGGTGCAAGCGTTATCACATTGACGGACTACGCGTCGACGCCGTCGCCTCAATGCTCTATCTCGATTATTCCCGCAAGGAAGGCGAATGGATTCCGAACCAGTTTGGCGGCCGCGAAAATCTCGAAGCGGTCGAATTCCTCCGCTCGTTCAACCACCTCGTGCACACCGAATGTCCCGGTGTCATCACCGTGGCCGAAGAATCCACAGCCTGGCCGCTCGTGACGCGCCCTCCTTATCTGGGTGGTCTTGGATTTTCCATCAAATGGAACATGGGCTGGATGCACGACACGCTGAACTATTTCGGCCGCGATTCGATCTACCGCAAGTATCATCAGAATGATCTCACGTTCGCGATGCTCTATCATCACAACGAGAATTTCATGCTCCCGCTCTCGCATGATGAAGTTGTGCATGGCAAAGGCTCATTACTTCGCCGCATGCCCGGTGATGACTGGCAACGGTTTGCTAACCTCCGAACTCTGTTAGCCTATCAATGGCTCTTTCCCGGCAAGAAGTTACTCTTCATGGGATGCGAACTCGCTCAGAGCGGTGAGTGGAATGCAAATGGAAGTGTCGATTGGTGGCTTTTAGGCGCCGGCCCATATCATGTCGGTATCCAGAAACTGGTCAGGGACCTGAATGCGTTCTATCAGCAGGAAAAGGCCCTCTGGCACGCAGATTACGATAACGCAGGCTTCTTCTGGATTGATTGTACTGACGCCGATAGCGCGGTGTTCTCATTCGTCCGGCAAACCGCGGACGCGTCGAGCCAGGTGGTGGTGGTTATGAACCTGACACCGGTTTTTCGAGCAGGGTATAGAATCGGATTTCCGCAGGGAGGCTTCTGGCGTGAAGCTGTGAATACCGATGCCGAATTTTATGGCGGAAGTAACCAGGGAAACCTCGGCGGTATCAATACTGAGCCATTTCCGATGCACAATCAGGGATTTTCGGCAGCAGTCACGTTGCCGCCACAGTCCGTAATCGTTTTTAAGCGAACTTGATTTTGGTTCGGCTTGCGGTCCCGCGGTTTTTAACGGATGGTCCCAAACATGAGCGATTTAAGTTCCGGGCCCCCCAGTCCCGAGGAGTTCCAGAAGCACATCACGGAATTCATGCGCCAGCATTTTCCGAATGTTGCCTCACCCTTCGCACCCAAGCCCGAAGTGGATTCGACTCCGAAAAGTCCAACAGAAAAAAAAGACCCCGGCCAATTCGAATTCGATAAAAAGCCCAGAGATATCAAAGAATATCTCGACCGCTTTGTGATTCGGCAGGATGAGGCGAAAAAGGTGCTCGGGGTCGCGATGTGCGATCACTACCATCAGGTCCGCCTCGCGCGTGAAGGGAAAGAGCAGCCGAATTACACAAAACAAAACATCATTCTGATCGGACCTACCGGCGTCGGTAAGACCTATCTGATCCGAAGTGTTGCCGACCTCATCGGCGTTCCGTTCGTCAAAGGAGACGCTACCAAGTTTTCCGAAACCGGCTATGTCGGCGGCGATGTCGAAGATCTCGTGCGTGAGCTAGTGCGAAAGGCCGATGGAGACATCCATCGCGCGCAATACGGGATCATTTATATCGATGAAATCGATAAGCTCGCCTCCGCGTCAGATAGCCGCGGTCGCGATGTGAGTGGGCGAGGTGTGCAAACAAACCTGCTCAAATTGATGGAAGAGACGGAAGTGCCTGCTCGCTCGCAGAATGATTTGGCCGGGCAGATGCAGGCGATGTTCGATTTGCAACGCGGCCGCAAAGGTGGAAATACCATCAACACAAAGCATATCCTCTTTATTGTCAGTGGTGCCTTCGACGGTTTGGAAAAAGTAGTGAAACGCCGCTCGCGCGAAGCGGCCATCGGCTTTACTCATCGGGCAGATGATGGCAAAGAAGGCGCCGCGCTCGACGCAGTTCAAACGCGGGATTTTATCGAGTTTGGATTTGAACCGGAGTTCATCGGCCGCCTGCCGGTCAGGGTCGTTTGCCATCCGCTTTCGGTCGACGATCTGTTTCAGGTTCTGAAATCATCCGAAGGCAGCATCATTCATCAGTATGAACAGACCCTCGGCGCCTATGGCATTGAAGCCATGTTCGAAGAGGACGCCCTTCGCCGGATCGCGGAACTGGCCTTTGAAGAACAAACTGGCGCGCGTGGACTCATGACCGTTTGTGAACGGGTGTTGCGCGACTTCAAATATGAGTTGCCTTCGACGGCAGTGAAACGTTTTGTTGTGACGCGCGCACTCGTGGACAATCCACAGGCTGAATTGAAGAAGCTATTGCAGGAACATGAGCGCGAAGAGCGAACCGTTTTGCGCCAACTCGTCCATGATTACGGAAACAAGTTTGAAGAGCTTCACGGCCTGCGCCTGCGATTCAGCGAAACCGCAGCCGATCTAATCGCGGTTGAAGCGCTCGCGGCGCAAAAGCCAGTTCGCGAATATTGCGCCGTAAAGTTCAAAGATTTTCAATTCGGCCTCAAATTAATCAATCAAAACAATGGGCAGACGGAGTTTATAATCGATGATGCCGTGGTTGGCACGCCCGACAATTCTCTGAGCAACTGGGTGGTGGCAAGTTATCGTAATAAGGCGGAGGCATCAGGTTAACGGGCGGCCATTCGGTTTTCTTTGACGACAGGATTGCAACCGTTAGCCTGCGAGGATGTTGTTTAATCAATTAAAGGGTGGTCGGGGATTGTGGTGCAGTCTCCGGGCGGTTGTGTGTTCCGTCGCCTTCCTTTATCTAGCGATCGCGCATTGCGCGACGCATTCAATGGCGGCCACTTCGCAGGTAATCAAAATCGCGGTTAATCCCTGGCTTGGTTCAAACCTTGATGCTCAAGTTGCTAAAATCCTATTGGAAGAAAAGCTTGGCTATAGCGTGGATCTTGTGCCGATCGACGAGACTGCGCAGTTTGGCGCGCTGGCTACCGGCGACCTAAGCGCCACCCTGGAAGTATGGCCCTCGGGACATGCCCAGGATCATCTGACTTATATCGAACAGCAAAAGACGGTCGAAGACCTCGGTCCTCTTGGCGTAGTTGGGAAAATTGGCTGGTACGTGCCGACCTATCTCGTGCAAAGCAATGCGTCGCTCGCAACCTGGGAGGGAATCAAGACTAACGCGGATTTGTTTAGAACGGCCGATACCGGCGTTAGAGGGCAATTATTAGAAGGCGATCCCACCTGGAGTTATCACGATCAGCAGATCATCGATACGCTCAATTTGAATCTCAAAATAGTGCAGGCTGGCTCGGAATCGAACCTGATTTCCGCGATTGATTCTGCCGTCACCCGGAAAGATCCGCTTCTTTTCTATCTTTGGACCCCTCACTCCATACTCGGCAAGTATCCATTTACCGAAGTGCAGTTGCCGGTTTACTCCGATAGCTGTACGGGTTGCGGTTATCCCTCAGATCCCCTTTACAAAGCCGCAAGTGCCGGTCTCCGGGAAACGGCGCCCGCTGCGTATCGATTTCTAAGGAAACTACAGCTCAGCAATGCCGATCAAATCGCAATGATCACGGCCGTGGACCTCAATGGGCAAGGTCCGGCCGATGCAGCGCGTGCATGGGTGAATCAAAATCAGGCAAAATGGTCTGGATGGTTGCGCGAATCGAATAGCGCGTTGCCAGCAATTCCGGCACCGGCGAGTATCTGGGCTGCGAAATATCTGTACGTTCTGGATAAAGACACAAATGGTGTGTTTCTGAACGCGAACAACTTGTTCATCCAATCATTAATTCCCATATTTCCCCAAATCCATTCTGCGGCCGATCTGATGGGAAAGGACGACTTTTATTTTTATCCTTCCGATTTGGCGAATCAGTTTCGCGCCGATGACCGCAAAGTCATAGAAAGCGGAGTATCCCTTACAACTGTGGAACCCA